>NZ_JRVL01000303.1:0-641 GCF_054823985.1 Acinetobacter sp. GN11
CAATCAGATAATATAGCTTTCTTGAAATTTCAACCATCATATTCGCTGTATATTGAGTAATTTCAAAAACTTGCTTTTTCTGTGGATTAAATACCATATTATCTTTTTCATCGCTAAAAAAGATATAAGTGGTGTATTTATCCATGTGATGGATATGCTCTTTTAAGCTTACTTTTTCCCCAGAATTGGGATCATAGGCGATAAACTTCATTCTCATGAATTTTGTCTCTATACATACAGTCTTTTACCTAAAATTTAATAAAACTTAGATAAAACAATATTTTGATGGATAATATAAAACAGTTAAGCTAAGTAATCGTGGCTATTTATAAGATATGGCTACGATACTATTTGCCTTGTTTACAGAGGTTTCAGCAGAAGCAATCGATTGCTCTGCTTCTTTCAGCAGACGAGAGGTTTTAGACTCGCTCTTCTCTTCACCATGAAAAAGTACATAGTATGTAAAACTACCCAAAATAATTAATGCAGCTGTGACTTTTAACATAAACTTAAAAACTAAGATTTTTTCGTATTATAGTGCCTTTTATGTGAAATGCATCACATTTTTATATAAATTTGTTAGATAAGCTACACTTCTAGTTTAATTACCCTCATTAAATTAGTTGATATTTCACTTAAAT
>NZ_JRVL01000304.1:0-1943 GCF_054823985.1 Acinetobacter sp. GN11
TTCTCTATCTCTTATAGAATAGAAGCAGGCTAATTAATTCCAGCTCAGCGAGCAAGATTGTGTTTATCCATGTACAAATCTTGCGTTAGCGATAATATAGTATTCCTTCTTAAATTTGGTGAAATGTATAGTATTTCTGCTTAATTAACAGCCATTCGCAAATGATCAGTCTCTTTTAGTTTGTTTACCGCTTTTGGATTGGAAACGTATTTAGCTTGAACGCTTAACACTCGAACTAAAGAGCCATTTTCAACATTCAATTGTTTTACTTGTTCTTGTGTTAACTGCAATATTTTTTGGTGCGGTTTGCTATACACAAGAATCGAGCGATAATTTTCATAATCATCATTGGCCACAATGTAAGCTTCATCACCTACCGCAATATTTTCAGGTTGTTCAATTTGGACTGCTACAGACTGACTTTCTTTAATCGCCCGTAAATTTTCGATATCGGCCTGCAATGTCGCCCCACCATCAAAAATATCCACATACCCCTTATAGCGCAGTCCTTCTTCAAGCAAGAGATTGTAGGCTGGTTGGGTATTTGGATGAACAATGCCAATCGCGGCTTTCGCATCGTCAGGCAACATATCAACATAGAGTGGATGTCTTGGCATTAGCTCAGCAATAAAAGCCTTTTGCCCGACTCCACTTAAATAATCGGCTTTGGTAAATTCAATATTAAAAAACTTATGACCTACCGCATTCCAAAATGGTGATTGCCCATTTGCATCGGAATAGCCGCGCATTTCAGCAACAATCGTTTCTTCGAAATATTGGCGAAATGCGGACAGAAACAAGAAACGGACTTTAGATAAAAACTTGCCATTTTTATTTAAGCGATAGTCTGGATCTAAAAATAGAGTACAAAGCTCACTACAGTTAGTATGATCATTACTCAAATACAAAGTTGGTAAAGCGTTATAAACGCTTAAAGGTTCTGACGCATGAACTTGGGTTCCTACATGAAAGTTGTACCAAGGCTCTTTTAAACCAAGTGCAACTTCAATACCGCAAACACCGACAACTTTGTTGAGTTCAGTATCTTCTAAAACAAATAAATAGACCTGATCTGCTTTTGATAATTCGCCTGCGACAGTTTTACAAGCCCGCTCAATTCGAGCAGCAAGTTTTTCCATATTGGGCTGCAAAGATGTCAAACCAAAACCCGCTTTTTGCGCCAACAGGTAAAGGTCATTAACATCTTTAGGTTCAATGTAGCGAATAATCATCATGCTGCTTGTTCATCCTTTTGAATTTCCACAAAGCGAGCAAGCGCACGTTCAAAGCGTTTTAGGCCTTCATCAATATCAGCAAATGGAATAATCAAAGACGGTGTAAAACGTATAACGTTTGGACCAGCAATCAGACTCAGTAAACCTTCTTCACCAGCAAGATTATTAATATCTTTTGCTTTACCAGAAAATTTGTCTTTTAAAGCACAGCCAATCAATAAACCTTCACCGCGAATCGTTTCAAAAATTTCATATTTTTCATTTAATTGATTTAAAGCTTTTTTATAATAATCATGACGCTCTTTAACGCCATTAAGCACTTCAGGCGTATTAATAAATTCGAATACTGCACCTGCAACTGCACTTGCTAATGGGTTACCACCGTAAGTCGTACCATGTGTACCCACTGAAAAATGCGGCGCAAACTTATCAGTTGTTAGCATTGCACCCACTGGGAAACCACCACCTAGTGCTTTTGCAGTTGTTAACACATCTGGAATAACGCCTGAGTTCATGTAGGCATAAAGTGCACCTGTACGGCCGACACCCGTTTGTACTTCATCAAAAATAAGTAAGGCACCAAACTCATCACACAGTGCACGCAAACCTTTTAAAAATTCGATGTCAGCAGGAATAACACCGCCTTCACCTTGGATCGGTTCAACAATGACTGCACATGTTTGCTCATTAATCACCGCTTTTGCAGCT
>NZ_JRVL01000305.1:0-962 GCF_054823985.1 Acinetobacter sp. GN11
TTTTAATTCTAATATGGATTGATAAGGGAATATATTTAAATATCAATTTAAGTCATTGTTTTTATAATAAAATATGTAAAAATCGATCAGGCTTCAATAAGTTTAATGAGAGTAGATATGCCTAAGAAATTTGAGAATTTTAATAATCCTAGAAAGAAAGCACTCGCAGGGATGAAGCAAAGCATTTCAGCTGAGCTATGGGAAAAAAATTCAGACTTTTTGAACCAATTAAGAGCAAAAATTGCTAGACATGCAGTTTCACATCATCCTGCAATTGAGATTTTAAATAATGGAGAAATTAATAAAGAAAATTTAAAAAAAATACACTTAGAATATCGCCATGCAATTGTACAAACTTTTACTGATGCACTGCTCATGGCTCAATTTCAAACTAAACAACTAGAGCCAAGATTGCATGCTGGTGCGAAAATGTTTCCGCGCTTTCTTTTGAGCCTAAATATTTTTGATGAGTTTGGATTTCGACCAGGTTTAGACAAAGATGGTTATTATCAGGGAAATCCTGAATATGCTCACTATCCTTTATTTGAAGACGTATTAAATGACTTTGGTATTACTGAACAAGACCGTCTAACTTATCAGCCGACTGAAATTGCAGGTCAAGTTCGAGTTTTTTTAGAAGATGCTTATGATGACTATAAAGCTGTTTCAGCTTTGTTAGCCGTCGCAGAAGAAGAGGTTATCCTTTATAGTCCACCGTTACGTAAAGCGACTAAAGCCATAGGTTTGGAGGTCGAGGGTGGTGGTTATTATCATGTGCATGGTATTTCTGAAGATGAAAGTGCCGAAGCCGCAGATGATGATCATGAAGAAGATTTATGGTATGTCTTGATGCAAGCTTGTACAGAAGAAGATTATAGCTATATTGAAAAGATATGCTTAGAGTATTGTGATTTATGGGAAAAATTTTGGGATGCTCAATTAGAGCATTCGGAACCTATGAG
>NZ_JRVL01000306.1:0-2480 GCF_054823985.1 Acinetobacter sp. GN11
CAACAATACAAAGATATTAGTCCAGTTGAACCACATAATGAAAAACAAAATAAAATATGAGTGATTTATTATTATGTTTAATATCAGCTTTGGAGAGTTATTAGCTTTTGCAATTATTGCGCTTATTATTTTAGGACCTGAAAAGCTTCCTCACACGTTAAGATCAGTCCTCCTCAAATACAGAGCAGTTAAAAACCAAATTAGTAAAATTCAAAATGATATTGAAAACGAACTTGACCTAATCGAACTTAAGAGAGTCATGCAAGAAGAGCTGCAAAAAATAAAACAAAATGAAGAGCAGCTCAAACAACAACTCGCTCTTATGCAACAAGAAATTGAAAATGTACAAACATCTGTTTTTACGGAACAAAAAACCAAACCACGGCGCATCAATGACTATATCTATACCCGTTCACAAGATGAGTTAAAGACACCATTTTTAGCTCATTTTAAAACAGCCAATAAATTCAGTGAGGATCAAGCCGCATGACGGAACATATTGTCAGTGAAAGCCTCACTGAAATGAAATATAGCGAACATTTAAAAGAATTAAGAAAACGGCTGATCTATAGCATTGGTATTGTTTTAGCGATTTTTTTATTATTACTTCCGCTTGCTCAGAAGAACTACCATTTTCTTGCTCATCCTTTAATTTCATTACTTCCTAGCAATTCCACCATGATTGCAACAGATGTGATGAGTACATTTTTAGCGCCATTTAAACTCAATATTTATTTTGCGATTTTATTAAGTATTCCCTTTATTCTTTATCAATTTTGGCAATTTGTTGCCCCTGCTCTTTATCAAAAAGAAAAAAGGTTTGGTATAGCACTTGTACTTTCAAGTAACCTTCTATTTTATTTAGGAATTGTGTTTGCCTATACTTTAATTTTGCCTCTCGCTCTAAAGTTTTTTGTTTTGGCATCGCCTGATAATGTGTTACCCATGACGGATATCAATAGCTATCTAGATTTTTGTTTGAAGCTTTTTCTTGCTTTTGGTCTGGCATTTCAAATTCCAGTTTTAACTTATATTCTTATTTTTATTGGTCTTATTTCTATTCAACAGCTAGAAGCACATCGTAAGCACATCATTGTATTCTTCTTTTTTATTGCAATGTTTATTACCCCTCCTGATGTTTTTAGCATGCTTGCTCTTGCAGTCCCAATGTGGTTGTTATTTGAAGTGGGTTTATGGGTCACAAAATTCACAACGCAAAAAAACATCCATTAAAAAATGGATGTTTTTTCTATATAAAACCCTTAAGCAATTTCATTTTCATTCTTATTAGGTAGTAAGTTATATCTTGATAAAAGATTACGTAAAACATTACGCGATAGGCCTAACATTTTTGCTGTCTTGACCTGATTATTCCAGCAACTTGAAAATGCAGTATTTACTATTTTATCTTCAATAATATGCCATGCTTCCCCATCATATTCTTGAAACAAACGCTTCAAGATACTTTCAAACTCTTGAATAAGGTCATTATCTGGTAGCACGGCAGAGCCCGTTTCCTCAGAAAATCTTAAATGCTCAAGATCAATGGTTTTGCCGCCACTCACGAGCAAAGCATAGTGAATATTGTTTTCTAGCTCACGAATGTTACCCGGCCAACTATAGTTCAGCAGCGCATTTCTTGCTCTATCACTGATATTTGGCTTAGTGGTAATGAGCTTCTGAGAGTATGAACTTAAGAAGAAATCAACCAGAGGTAAAATATCTCCTTTACGTTCACGCAGTGGCAAAATATTAAGCACAACCACGTTCAAGCGATAATATAAATCCAGACGAAACTTGTTTTCTGCTACAGCTTTACGTAAATCGACATGTGTTCCCGACAAAATACGGACATTAATTGGGATCGGTTTTCGACCACCCACACGTACGACTTCTTTTTCTTGCAACACCCTTAACAGCTTAACTTGTAAGGATAGTGGTAACTCACCCACTTCATCTAAAAATAAAGTGCCACCATCCGCCGTTTCAAAAATACCAGCTCGTGTTTTATTTGCACCCGTAAAAGCCCCAGCTTCATAACCAAACAGTTCAGACTCAGCAAGTGTCTCGACTAAAGCACCACAATTGACTGCAAGAAAAGGCTTATTTTTACGATCACTTTTCAAATGAATTTCACGCGCAATTAACTCTTTACCTGTTCCAGATTCACCTTGAATGATGACGCTGGCAGAGCTTGGAGCAATCGTTTCCACTTGATTTAATAATTTACGGGAGTTTTGATCTGAAAAGATAATTGCTTTTGCTCTTATTGGTTTTACAGGAACACCATTATCAGGCAAAGTAATTACTTTATAATCATTATCTAAAAAGGTCTTCATAATTGCCCCATAAAACTTATGATATAAGCATTCTAAAAGGCTATATTACATTTCAGGGTGTTTTTTAATAAATAATAAATAAAGATATTTAATCCAAAATTCACCTATTTTATTCTAAGAATATTTTCTCTTATAAATTAA
>NZ_JRVL01000307.1:0-1188 GCF_054823985.1 Acinetobacter sp. GN11
AAACTTCTATGCAACAACGACATTTTTAAATAAATATGAAAAACCTAAAAGCATAGAAGAATTAAGAAAATATAATATATCGTTATATTCAAGATCAGATTTAAAAGATAAGATTATTAACTCAAGCCCTCAACTGATCTGCAATAATATAGAAATTCTTTTAGATTTTTGCCAAAAGAACCAGAGTATTTTATTTATTCCCGATTTTTTAGCAAAAAAACATGAAGATGATGGCGTTATTATTAATTGTTCACAGGACATCTTTTCATCAACAGTTCATTTTTATGCAACCACCCCCTATGGCTCAAAAATTCCAAAAAAGGTTGAGCTTTTCTTAGACTCATTAAAGCAACATTTTTCTAACTATCACTGATAGCTTTATCATGTAGTTTTTCAATCACATAGTGCTATGCGTTTTTCAACCCCATCAAAAAAACAATCCAGCATCTTCTCTTGCTCAATTGCCACATCTGAGCTTAAAAGCTGAATAATTGCGCCTTCAATCATATATAAAAATAGTTTGGCATCTTGAAATGAAACATCAGTTTTTAGCAATCTAAGCTGGCTATAGATTTCATTGATTAGCCAAGTTCTATACCTCACTGCGGTTTGGTAGGCTTTTGGATAGGTCAGTTTGGTTTCAAAAATTGCTTTAAATAATAAATAGTAGTGCCCCTCTAAATCGGTATGTAAGAAATAAAGTGTCTTGAGTTTATCAATCGCGCTCGTGTGGTTGGTGCACTCAGCAATTGAAATCACTTTTTCTTTTAGCCGTTCTTTCTGCACGGTCAAACAGATTTCAATAAACCGCTCTTTAGAGTGAAAATAATGATAAAAAGTCGCTTTTGGAATTTCGGACTCTTTCACAATTCTGTCGACCCCAACCGTATGAAATCCGTGATGGTGAAACAAATGAATGGATGTATTAACAACTTCTATGGCACGCGTTGGGAGAACTAAATTTGGCATAGTTTTACCTTTATAAATTCTTGTTGTTTCTAAATGAGATACTTTTTTGGGAGAAAAAAAGGCATAGCAAAGCCGTAAAGACTGTGTGTGGCACATCTCAAGTTTTATTGTTGAACTAAGTTTTTAGACGAAATGACTTAAAGCCTGAAGACCCTAAAGGTAATCAAGCTGATAAATATAATTTAAGTCGTGTCGTTATAGCTTTTGGCAAAGGCTGCC
>NZ_JRVL01000308.1:0-2999 GCF_054823985.1 Acinetobacter sp. GN11
AAAATTTCTATAATTATCAGTTATCTATATTTAAATAATGGGGCGAGTAATATCTTATATTGGAAAAAATAAATGAGAGCATGAAATTGACTTTCTAAAATGCGCCATATGCTCCATTATTTGCACGGTTAAAATGCACGTCTGCAATAAAATGTGTAAAAGAATTAAACGTTTTAGCTATTTTTAAACCTTTGTATTTTAAATGCAGGTGAGTTGTATAGGGTATACTGTCGTCACTGTAAAATTCTGGCTGGAGATAGGAATGGAGTTAGATCGTTTTGATAAACAAATTCTAGAAATTTTGTCTCATGAAGACTTAAATTTGAATGAACTTTCAGAACGGATCAATCTGTCAGTCAGTTCTGTGCATCGCCGGATTAAACACCTGATTGAAGCCAACGTTATGGGACAGCTCAAAAGGGAAATTAATTTTAGTAAACTTGGATTTACTCTACACATCTTATTGCAAGTTTCATTGAGTAAGCATGACACAGAAACATTTGATAAGTTTCTTTCTGAAATAGAAGCAATCCCAGAAGTAACCAATGCATTTCTTGTGACAGGGCAAAGTGCTGATTTTATTTTGGAACTTGTAGCACGCAACATGGATGACTACAGTGAAATTTTATTAAGACGTATTGGAAAAATTGACAATGTTGTTGCATTGCATTCCAGCTTTGTTATTAAAAAATATAATGTTTTTAACTGCTATAACTTACTCAATAAACTATAAAAAAACGCACCATTTGGTGCGTTTTTTTAATTCAAATGTTTGATTTAGGCATCAAGTTGAACCAAAACTTCATCTGTGAACTCAACGTTGGTATAAACGTTTTGTACATCATCAAGATCTTCAAACATATCAATCATTTTTAGAATTTGTTTTGCTTGGTCGACATCAGTAATTTCAGCTTTGGTTGATGGACTCATAACCACTTCTGCATTGTCAGATTTTAAACCAGCAGCAGTAAGAGCATCTTGAACTTCACCAAAAGTTTCTGGTGACGTAATTACTAAAATTTCATCTTCAGAAATTTCAATATCTTCAGCGCCAGCTTCTAAAGCAACTTCCATGATTTTGTCTTCTAAAGAAACATCTTCAAAAGTAATCTCACCACGTTTAGTAAATAGATAAGCGACAGAACCCGCAGTTCCTAAGTTACCATTTGTTTTACTAAAACAGTGACGTACATCTGGTACTGTACGGTTCAAGTTATCTGTCATTGTTTCAACAAGAACAGCAACACCGCCAACACCATAACCTTCGTAAGTTACTTCTTTTAAATCATCATTATCTTCACCACCAGCACCACGTTGGATTGCACGGTTGATGGTGTCACGTGTCATATTAACTGAAAGAGCTTTTTCAACTACTGCACGCAAACGAGGGTTACTAGCAGCATCTCCACCGCCAAGTCTGGCAGCAGTCACAATTTCACGAATATATTTAGTAAAAACTTTACCGCGACTTGCATCTTGTTTCGCTTTACGATGCTTAATATTGGCCCATTTAGAATGACCCGCCATGGACGTGAACTCCAAAAAAAGAAAATGCAAAAGTGCTGGAATATTAGCATAGGCTTGGTTTTGTTGAAAACTGTTGCCCTGCGTTTTGTTAGCCAATTGAATAAGAATAATAAGCTTAAGGCCTAATGAGTGAGATTAGGCCGAATCAAATCCAATTTGATTTAGTTAATTTTGACGTCTATGTCAAATTGCGCATATAACTCTTTAATCGTTTCCAAATCTTTTTGTAAGTCTGTTGGATAAATTTTGCCTAGAATCCCGCCTTGTTTGCTTCGGGCGTTGGCATACATGAGTACAATAGGAACATTCGCTGCTTTCGCAATATGCCAAAAACCTGTACGGATAGGTTTACGTTCAGAACCATCTTTCGCACGAGTAGCTTCAGGAGCAATCACCAAGTTAAAAGTTTCATGATTTTGAAATTGTTCAACCATTTGAGAAACAATATCTTTATTCGCTTTACGGTCAACTGGAATGCCACCAAGTTTTTCTAAAACTGGCTTAAGAGGACCCTTAAAAAGTTCTTTTTTTATTAAAGTATGAATTTTAATGTCTAAAATTTGGAAGAGAGCAATAGAGAGCACCGCATCTAGATTTGAGGTATGTTCAAAGCCAATAATAACTTGTTTTTTCTCAAGAATTTCGGGATCTACATTATAGGTCCAACCAGCAGCTTTAAAGATAGAGTTAGCTAGAAATTTTTTCATAGATCAGGGCAAGGTGATAAATTTTCAGGATTCTAATATGAGATTGTAAAAAAGCCTAGAAAAATTATGAAAGCTAACGTAGAGCACCAAAAATGAAGATTATCTAAGCTATAGAAGATTTAAAAAAGTTCTTTTTTATTTTTCTTTTAAACTTAATAAACTTAGATAATTTTAAAATCAAGAGAGCGGTTGAGGTATTTCTTCATTAATTAAAAATTCAATATATTGCCAAATTTTTTCAGCGTTAATTAGCTTTTTATCTGTTGTTCCATCAATAATCATTCCATCAATAATAGAAATAATGATGTGAGTAAGTGGAGTGGGGTTTTCTATGCCTAGTTGAGTAAGCTGTTCTTGTAATAAGTGAGTCAACCACTTCGTATACTCGTAAAAGGGTTCCCGAATTGAAGTATATTGTTTAGATACTTCAATAAATGCTTTTTTAAATAAGCATCCATTAAATGTTTCACTATTTATCCATTCAATATACCAATTAAAAATAATGTGGATTTTCTCCAATGGGCTGGCATCTTGACGTAAATCTAACTGTTCGTTAATTGAATTTTGAATATTTAAATTTCGATGTTGCAAACACTCCATAATTAAATTTTCTTTTGAAGGAAAATATTTATAAAAGGTCATCTTTGCAACATTAGATTCAGCAATAATACGGTCAACACCAGTTGCATTGTAGCCAATCTGATTAAATAAATTTAAAGCAGTATTTATAATATCTTCTTTTTTTGACATTACTATTCCATATAG
>NZ_JRVL01000309.1:0-2355 GCF_054823985.1 Acinetobacter sp. GN11
ATTCTATTTGTCACCTTCATACTTAAAAACATAGCAAAGACAATAAAATCGAGCGTTTGAAGTACCTTTCACACCTACTTAATTCCTACAAAAAATGTCGTTTTTCTCATCATTTTTTCACACAATAGTTATTAGATATGGCATAATTTGAAACAATTTCAGGGTTTTATTTTCGGTATTTTTTTTATGAATCTGGAGCGAGTAGATCTTAATCTATTAATATATCTTGATGTACTTCTTCGTGAAAAAAATGTTACGCGCGCGGCCGAACAGCTTGGGGTAACTCAGCCTGCAATGAGTAATATTTTACGTCGCTTACGTAATTTATTTAATGACCCTCTTCTTATCCGTTCTTCTGAAGGGATGACACCAACAGAACGTGCTCTTGAATTACAACCTCGTATTCGCGATGCACTTGCTGATCTCTCCATGATTTTGGAACCCCGTACCGAATTCCGCCCTTATACAAGTAACCGCGTTTTCCGCATTATGACATCGGACTATGCAGAGGCAACTTTAGTTCCTCGTCTTGTAAAAGCGCTCCGCTCTGAAGCTCCAAACGTTGTTCTTGATTTTCTTACACCAAGTGATGTGTCTTATAGAGACATGGAACAAGGTAAAGTTGATCTCGCAATTAATAGATTTAATGAAATACCGCAAAGTTTCCATCAGGTTTTAGTTTGGCGTGATAGCTTCAGTTGTATTCTTAACGACAAACACCCTGCTGTGACTCATCTAAATTTAAAAAGCTATTTAGATGCACAACATATCTGGGTTTCTAAAACAGGTATGGGTGTAGGTTTTGGCGTAAACCCTGACAAACAAGGTGGCTTAGGCTGGATCGATCAAGCATTAGAACGTATTGGTCAGCGTCGTAAAATTTCTGTATTTACTCGCCACTACCAAATGCCAGCGTTACTTGCTCAAAATGTAGACCTTATTGCCACTCTCCCAACTCGAATGGCACGCCTACAAACACAGAATCCTAAACTGGTTATAAAGGATCCTCCTTTTTATATTCCAGAGTTCGAGCTTAAAATGGCTTGGTGTCCGTTGTTACATCATCACCCTGCTCATCGCTGGCTGCGCCAACTTATCTTATTTGTTGCTCGTCAAATGATTGAAGAGGAAAACCGTGAATTTCTAACCAACAATTCACAATTTTCTCACTATTAAATAAATTTTAATTTAATTGTCGATTTCAGGCGCTGGGCAATCAATCTGATTACCTCAGCGCTTTTTTATGTTAAAACATAGTCATAATAATGATGAATCTCAGGTGATTTGTGAGTCTCTTTCAAAATATCATTATCATCGTACTGCTTATCATCGGAGCAGGCTTTTTATCTTTAACTGAAATTGCACTAGCGGGTGCCAGAAAAGTTAAGCTAAAAATTCTAGCCGAAGCGGGTGAAGAACGCGCCCAACAAGTACTAGATTTACAAGAACAATCTGCTGACTTTTTTGCAGCCTCTCAAATTGGTCTAAATGCAGTCGCGATTTTAGGCGGTATTTTGGGTGAAGCTGCTTTTCGTCCTTATTTCGTCACTTTAGTGGACCGTTTCTACGCAGGCCCTTGGACACAAACAATCGGCTTTGCCCTATCCTTTACTTTAGTGACATCACTGTTTATTTTATTTGCTGATCTTATGCCAAAACGTTTGGCTATGATTGCACCTGAAAAAATTGCAATTAGTGTTATTAATCCAATTCAGGTTTTTATTAAGATTTGCAAACCTTTAGCATGGGGAATTAACGCAATTGCCAACCTGCTATTCCGTTTGTTTAAAGTGAATACAACCCGAGAAGACAACATTACTTTTGATGACATTTCAGCAGTAATGGATGCAGGTGCTCAAGCAGGCGTATTGCAAAAACAAGAACATCACTTTATTGAGAATGTTTTTGAATTAGAAGAACGCAACGTACCTTCGAGCATGACTACACGTGAAAATGTTGTTTATTTCACTTTAAATGAACACGAAGATAGCATTCGCCAAAAACTAGCAGAATATCCTTATTCAAAATTTTTGGTATGTAATGAAAATATTGATCAGGTCATTGGTTACGTCGATGCCAAAGACTTTCTTGTTCGCATTTTAAATAATCAATCTCCAACACAATTGAATGAAACAACCATTCGTACTGTCTTGATGATTCCCGATACCCTAACCCTTTCGGAATTACTTGATCGTTTCCGCTCTACAAAAGAAAAGTTTGCGGTTGTAATAAATGAGTATGCGCTTGTCGTTGGTGTTATTACTTTAAGCGATATTATGATTACGGTTATGGGCGACTGGGTAACCCCAATTGAGGAAGACCAGCAAATCATTAAACGTGATAATAACTCATGGT
>NZ_JRVL01000310.1:0-914 GCF_054823985.1 Acinetobacter sp. GN11
TGCTTATTTTATGTGAGGTGTTGTTTCTATCAATACCCAGACGAGAGCTTAAAATAGAAAAGCTCTCCTAAGAGAGCTTAATAAGATGTCTATGCTATTTTTAACGAGAAAGATTCTTTAAAAGTAATTTTAAACTTTCCATCATTTTTTCTAATTGCAGAGGGGTGATACCTTCGAATGATTGTTCAAGTACTACGCTGGTTAGATCGTTAATCTTATTGATCATTTCAGTACCTTTGTCTGTAAGTACTACGCGGGTGATTCGACCATCGGTCTGACAAGAATAAGTTTCCACCAACCCTTCATCTTTTAAACGATAAACAATCTTGGTGGTTGTAGACATTTTTGAAATAATCATATCTGAAAGTTCAGAAACACTTGCATGGGGCTTACTACTTAAAGCCAACATAATGCGTCGACGTGAGTTATCTAAACCATATTTTTTTAAAGCATTATCAATGTTTTGTACATATTGAGCATGTACTTGAGTAATCCAATAATATGGAAAATCTTCAAGAGTAAAAGATTCTGTTGTAGGTAAAAAACGCGCATACTTCTTTGTCATTGACTTTTCCCCATACCTTGGTGGATCGCATTTCTGCTGAACTATCTTTAATAGTTGAAAAATATAGTTTCATCAAGCAAGTTATATCAGGACTTTACTTGGTGAGCAAAATTTATATAGCTAAATTTAACAATGACATGGTTTAAAGCACCTTGTCTTGATAAGTTTTCCTATACTTTGCACAAACTAAAAATACTCTTCTACTATGGTCAAAGTTTGTTGAAAGTTAATGTGGCTTGATAAGTCATAGCCATTAATTCCTTAAAATCTTTGAACAGATATACAAGATTGTATCTAGGCTTGCTTGATCGTTAATTGAACGATATTGGCTTACAAGCGCATCGTAGAA
>NZ_JRVL01000047.1:0-8337 GCF_054823985.1 Acinetobacter sp. GN11
TGATTTTATGTTTTTAAATTTTGTCTGTATTATTTTGAATTGTCTGTAAGACTGGAGTATTTATTAATGAAACCGGATATCAGTGAATTATCTGTTGAAGAGTTAAAACGCTTACAAGAAGAAGCGGAAGCTTTAATTGCAAGTAAAAAAGATCAAGCAATCGAAGATGCTTATAATCAAATTATCGAGATTGCTGAAAATGTAGGTTTTAGTGTTGAACAACTTCTTGAGTTTGGTGCTCAAAAACGTAAGAAAACAACACGTAAATCTGTTGAGCCTCGCTACCGCAACAAAAACAATTCTGAAGAGACTTGGACTGGCCGTGGTAAACAACCACGTTGGTTAGTTGCTGAAATTGAAAAAGGCGCAAAACTTGAAGATTTCTTAATCTAATCGTATTGCTGTTTTAAAAAGCCAGGAAAATTTTCCTGGCTTTTTTGTGAGTGAAAATATCTAAAATTTTGCTGTAAATATTATTTAAGAAATTGAGTGTTTAAATTCATCTTTAAATACATTGTTGAGATCAAATGTGCATTTAGTTCTTTTAGCACTAGGTTTTCATGATTTTGTCATACGTTCAACTTATAGTCTTAATACCGAAGCCAAGCCCGATTGCTTGGTTTTTTTATATGAAGTGAATTGGCGATGTTGAAAAAGTATGCATAATGTCAGACTAGGGAGCTACTCTCAAAATAAGGACGATAATTTGCATGTTGGTAAGGCTGAATGAAGAAAAAGTCTAAGCAATGGAAGTGGTGGTTATTTGCCCTCATTGCATTTTTAATTTTTATTATTTTACAGATCCCAGCGACTTGGCTTATTTCTAAATTTTCAAAGAATAATCAAACTCTACACAATGTAAGTGGAAATATCTGGCAAGGCCAAGCAGATTGGCGGCGCGGTACTTTGAGAGGCTCGATTCATTGGAAAACTAGACCTCTAGACCTATTTTTATTAAGGTTCGCTGCTGATGTAGATATCCATAGTGGAAATACCCAGTTATCTGGGATAATGGCCTATGGTGTTGGTAAAAAAGTACTTGTAAGGGCAATGAATGGTCAAATTGCGCCTGAAACATTAAAACAAATTGTGAACTGGCAATGGCCTGTGAACAGTATTCAGTTAAAAGATATTGATTTTAATTATAAAAAAGAGCAAGGTTTCGCTGCAGTTGATGGTCAATTGCATTGGGGTGGTGGTGCTTTAATTTATAATATTGGTGACCGTCAAGACCGGATGAATATGCCTTCTTTAAATGGGCAATTAACGGATCAAAATGGACAATTACAAGTTGATATACGTGATCAACGCAGTCAAAAAATGGCAAACCTTTTATTAGATGCCAATATGATGCTTGATGTGCAGCTTACACAAAGATTATTACTAAATATTCCGTCTTATGATGGGAAAGCAGGTTTAGATACTTTTGTCATTAGTTCTCGTCAACCCTTAATACAAGGGGGTAACTAATAATGAAAGTATGGATTGAGAAGTTACAGCAACTACAGTGGCAAAAATTAGATCGGTTAAGTGTTATCGTATTTGCCTTTTTACTTTTATGGCTATGTTGGAAATTGGCTTCATTGTTTTGGTGGGTCATTGCTCCTCCTCAAATGATGCAGTTTGATCGGGTAGAGTTAGGATTACAGCAACCGCAAATTCCTAACATTAGTACTTTTTCGCTTTTTAATGAACCTTCAGCCAATGCAGCTCAGGAAAATGTCAACCTAGAATTACAAGGCGTGATAGTCGGTTATCCGAACCGTTTTTCTTCGGCTGTTATTAAGCTTGATAATACTGCTGACCGGTATCGGGTAGGTGAAACAATAGCTTCTACATCTTACCAGTTAGCAGAAGTTTATTGGGATCATGTGATATTGCGTCAAGGTAATGGCAGTACACGTGAGCTTCAGTTTAAAGGTTTGCCAAACGGATTATATCAACCACCTAATCCACAGGCATCCCCAGAGAATTCAACAGCTCCTACTCAACAGGCACCTTCGACTAATACGACTCAAGAAGCGCTTGGACAGGCTATTCAGCAAATGCAAGGGAACCGAGAGCAGTACCTTAAAGATATGGGGGTAAGCGGGAACTCAGGCGGAGGTTTTGAAGTTACAGAACGTACACCCACTGCGCTTCGAAATAAGTTAGGTTTAAGGCCGGGTGACCGGATTGTTTCTTTAAACGGTCAAACGGTTGGGCAAGGACAAACGGATGTGCAGTTACTTGAACAGGCTCGTCGAGCTGGGCAAGTGAAATTAGAAATAAAACGTGGTGATCAAGTGATGACCATACAACAAAATTTTTAGTGATAACACGTCACCATAAGAGTTAGGAATTATCGCAAGTTATGGCTTTATTGAATCATCAACGTCCACTTTGGGCATTACTTGCAGCTGCCCCATTGATTGCGACAGTGAGTAGCAGCGTTTATGCCCAAACATGGAAGATCAATTTACGTGATGCTGACTTAACTGCATTTATTAATGAAGTTGCAGACATTACGGGGAAAAACTTTGCAGTAGATCCGCGAGTGCGTGGCAATGTCACAGTAATATCGAACAAACCCCTCAATAAAGATGAAGTTTATGATCTTTTTCTTGGGGTCTTAAATGTAAATGGGGTTGTGGCAATTCCTTCTGGGAACACCATTAAGCTGGTGCCGGATAGTAATGTTAAAAATTCGGGAATTCCTTACGATTCTAGAAATAGACTGCGTGGTGATCAAATCGTCACTCGAGTCATTTGGCTTGAAAACACGAATCCAAATGATTTAATTCCAGCACTTCGCCCTTTAATGCCTCAATTCGCACATATGGCTGCGATAGCAGGCACTAATGCGCTGATTGTTTCTGACCGAGCTGCGAATATCTACCAACTTGAAAATATCATTCGTAACCTCGATGGTACGGGGCAAAATGATATTGAAGCTATTAACTTGCAATCAAGTCAGGCAGAAGAAATCATTACTCAACTTGAGGCGATGAGCGCAACGGGAGCTTCGAAAGATTTTAGTGGTGCACGTATACGTATTATTGCAGACAATCGAACGAATCGTATTTTGGTGAAGGGTGATCCTGAAACACGTAAGCGCATTCGCCACATGATCGAAATGCTGGATGTACCTTCGGCAGACCGCTTAGGTGGCTTAAAAGTTTTCCGATTAAAATATGCAAGTGCAAAAAACTTATCTGAGATTTTGCAAGGCCTTGTAACAGGGCAGGCTGTTTCTTCGTCAAATAGTAATAATAATTCTTCTAACTCATCGAATCCGATTAATAATTTGATGGGTAATAACCAGAATTCCAGCTCATCTTCATCTGGTTCAAATGGTAGCTCAATTTCTACGCCATCTATTAACCTAAATGGTAATTCAAATAATAGTAATCAGAACAGTATCTCTAGCTTTAGCCAAAATGGTGTGAGCATTATCGCGGATAATGCCCAGAACTCGTTAGTGGTTAAGGCCGATCCACAATTAATGCGTGAAATTGAATCTGCTATCCAGCAACTCGATGTTCGCCGTCAGCAAGTTTTAATTGAAGCTGCCATTATTGAAGTCTCAGGAGATGATGCGGATCAACTTGGGATTCAATGGGCGCTAGGTGATTTATCTAGTGGAATTGGCTTGCTTAGCTTCAGTAATGTGGGTGCAAGTTTATCTTCTATTGCTGCAGGTTATTTGTCTGGTGGTTCGGCTGGAGCAGCGTCTGCTATTGCAGGTGGTACTAATAAGGGTAATGGTGCAACTTTTGCTGTGGGTAATTTTGAGAATTCCCGTAAGGCTTATGGTGCATTAATTCAAGCCCTCAAAGCTAACACCAAATCAAATTTACTTTCGACACCATCCATTGTGACGATGGATAATGAAGAGGCTTATATTGTTGTCGGTCAGAACGTTCCATTTGTAACAGGTTCGGTCACTACGAATAGTACAGGTATCAATCCATACACAACTGTTGAACGTAAAGATGTGGGTGTGACATTAAAAGTTGTTCCACATATCGGTGAAGGCGGTACGGTTCGTCTTGAAGTTGAGCAAGAAGTTTCGAATGTTCAGACCAGTAAAGGTCAGGCGGCTGATTTAATTACCAATAAACGGGCTATTAAAACTGCTGTATTGGCCGAGCATGGACAAACAGTTGTTTTAGGTGGCTTGGTGTCTGATGATGTTGAACTCAGTCGTCAAGGTATTCCTGGGTTAAGCAGCATTCCATACCTAGGTAGGTTATTCCGTTCAGACAGCAGAAGTAATACGAAGCGTAATCTTCTTGTCTTTATTCATCCAACAATTGTGGGTGATGCGAATGATGTGCGTCGTTTGTCTCAGCAGCGCTATAATCAGCTTTATAGCTTGCAATTGGCGATGGATCAAAATGGCAATTTTGCCAAACTGCCTGAGCAGGTTGATGATGTCTATAATCAAAAGATGACACTGCCAAGTGTTACCTCTCAGCCAAAAAATTATCAACAGGTTCCTTCGGGTGGAAAAAGCTCGACAGTAACAACACCCGTAGCGGTAGAGCCTGCGGTTCGAAAGCAAACCTTACAGTTGCCTGAGCCTGAAATTAATCGTACTAAAAATACAGTAACAACAACGACACTGCGTCCAAGCACAGCGCCGTAGTAGCATGTTATGATTGATAAAAAGTGAAATAGGACATACGCATGACTTGGAAATTACAAGCAATTACTGGCGAAATTACTGGCCAAGAAATTAGTATTGATCGTGATATGTTGGTAGGGCGCCATCAAGATGCTGATGTGTTGTTACAAGCTGCTGAAATTTCACGTCGCCACGCTGCATTGCTTTTAAAAGATCAATTGCTATGGGTGCAAGACCTTAATTCATCGAATGGCACATTCATAAACGATATTCGTATTGAGCAAGAAAAACAGCTGCATGATGGTGATATTGTTCAATTTGCTAGCTTTAAATTTTCTGTGTTAGCGCCTGTGCAGGAAATAGAGGATTTGCCTGAAATTGAAGCAGAACCTGTAAATACGGCTCCATCTCAAGATTTAAGCGATCAAGGTATGCCAAGCCTTACAGAGCGCGCTGCTGAAATAGAAGTCAGTCGCGATGGGATGCCACAGAATATCTCTATTCCAAAACCTGCACCGATCCCAGAAGGTGTAGATGTTAATGTACAAACACAACAGACACCTGTTGCTTTTGATGAGCCTGTTTCTCGTGTTGCTGAAGAAAAAGAGCAGCAGAAGAATGCTTCAGTTGGTTTAATCACTATTATTATTTTAGTAATCTTAGCTTTATTGGCATGGTTGTTCTTTAAATAATCCGTTGCTGCTTTTACAATCAAGGCATGCTAAACGCATGCCTTTTTAATTTTGAGAAGAAGAAGATGTCTGTTGCACAACTAAATAAGCGCGATTTAATTTTATTTGATCTAGATGGAACACTGGTTGATTCTGCTGCTGATTTGTATCGGTCTATGAATTTAAGTTTAGAAGCGCTCAATTGGCCATTAGTAACAGAAGCCCAGATACGAGCATGGGTCGGCAAAGGAGTGTCTAAACTCTGTGAAAGCGTTCTACTTCATATTTTTGGAAAATTAGACACTGAACAGCATAAAGTCCTCTTACAGAAATTTGTTGACATATATGGTGCAGAACTTTGTGTGAATACTCAAATTTATCCGGGAGTCACTGAGTTTTTAAAGCATTGTAAAGCTTTGAATATACATATGGCATGTGTTACCAATAAGCCTGTGCAACTTGCTCAAGGGTTACTTGATGCATTAGAACTTTCTTCTTATTTCCAAGTTGTACTTGGGGGCGATAGTTTGCCAGAGAGAAAGCCACATCCATTGCCTTTATTGCATTGCATGCAAAGCTTAAAAATATCTGCTTCGCAATCATTAATGATTGGTGACTCAAGTAACGATATTGAGGCTGCGCGTCGTGCGGGAATTGATTGTATTGTGGTTAGCTATGGCTATAATCATGGAGAAAATATCTATGATTGCCAACCTCAGCAAGTGGTTGATAGTTTGGCTGAGTTAATTATCTAATGAGTGAAATGGAGATCAGCATGAATAAGCGTATGGTTTTTCGATGGCGTGTCTAAATCGAAACTAGAAAAACACCGTTTTAAATCGAAACCATATTAGAGAAAAATTCATGACTACATTAGCGCAATTCGAACAACTTAAGGCATCAGGTTACAACACCATTCCAGTTTATCGTCAGCGTTTGGCAGATACGGAAACGCCTTTATCTGTTTTTGCTCGTTTTAAGGAGCAAAAACAAGCTTATTTATTTGAGTCGGTTGAAGGTGGTGAAAACTGGGCGCGCTACTCCATGATTGGTTTAGGTGAGTCGACAGTTTTTTCATGTAATGCTGGCGTTTTATCTATACAGCATGCTGATGGTTCAATCACACAAGAAGATTGTCTAGATCCATTTGAATATATTCGTGAGTTTCAGAAGCAATTTACAGTTCCACCAGCTGAGCTTCTGCCTGACTTACCAAGTTTTACAGGCGGATTGGTTGGCTATTTGGGCTATGATGCAGTTCGTTATATTGAGCCGCGCTTAAAGAATGTGCCTGCGGCTGATCCAATTGCTTTACCCGACTTATGGTTGATGCTCTCAAAGACAGTCATTGTCTTTGACAACTTGAAAGATACCTTGTTTTTAATTGTTCATGCTGATACAGCACAGCCAAATGCTTATGAAGATGCGCAGCAAAAATTAGATCAATTGGAACAGTTGTTGGCTACACCAGTTAGTTTGCAAGCTAAGCCGCATACACCCCCACATTTTGAATCGATTACAGGTAAAGCGAAATTTCTTGAGACCATAGAAAAGGTTAAAGAATACATCCGTGCGGGTGATGTTATGCAAGTTGTTCCTGGGCAACGCATGGTTTCTGACTTTGATGGCGAGGCTTTACAGGTTTACCGTGCTTTACGTCATTTAAATCCTTCGCCTTATTTGTTCTTGGTACAAGGTCAAACAATTACGGATCAAAAACCATTCCATATTGTAGGGTCATCACCTGAAATTCTCTCTCGTCTTGAAAATGGTATTGCGACAGTTCGCCCATTGGCTGGTACGAGACCACGCGGAAAAACTAAAGAAGAAGATATCGCTTTAGAAAAAGACTTACTTTCTGATGAAAAAGAAATCGCAGAGCATTTAATGTTGATTGATCTTGGTCGAAATGATGTTGGGCGAGTTTCTAAAATTGGTAAGGTTAAAGTGACTGATCAAATGGTCATTGAACGCTATTCGCATGTCATGCACATAGTTTCAAATGTACAAGGTGAAGTGCGTGATGATATCGATGCACTAGATGTATTTAAGGCAACTTTTCCAGCAGGTACTTTATCTGGTGCACCGAAAATTCGTGCTATGGAAATTATTGATGAAGTAGAGCCTGTTAAGCGAGGCGTTTTTGGCGGGGCAGTGGGATATTTAGGTTGGCATGGTGAAATGGATATGTCGATTGCAATCCGTACGTGTGTTATCCGTGATAAAAAAGTCTATGTGCAGGCTGGAGCAGGCTTGGTTGCTGACTCAAATCCTGAATCAGAATGGAATGAAACCCAAATAAAAGCTCGCGCAGTGATCAAAGCGGTTGAATTATCATCAAACGGATTGATTTTATGAGTTTTTAGCAGTTTTTTTAAAAAAACTGCTTGCATCGTTTGGAAGTTTTGCTAAACTGCACACCGTTCCGATACGAAACGTACGAAACACTAAGAAGCGCCGGCATAGCTCAGTTGGTAGAGCAACTGACTTGTAATCAGTAGGTCCACAGTTCGAATCCGTGTGCCGGCACCATCTAAAGTGTGAAGTTGTTAAGTAAGGGATAACACTGAAATAAGTGTGATGTGGTGAGATTCCCGAGCGGTCAAAGGGGGCGGACTGTAACTCCGCTACGAAAGTTTCGAAGGTTCGAATCCTTCTCTCACCACCATTAACTTCGATTGAAGTGCTAAGTATACCAGCATCGTGCGGGAGTAGCTCAGTTGGTAGAGCGGCAGCCTTCCAAGCTGCATGTCGCGAGTTCGACCCTCGTCTCCCGCTCCATCGAAGGATAATCGCTCTTATAGCTCAGTGGTAGAGCACTCCCTTGGTAAGGGAGAGGTCTCGAGTTCAAATCTCGATAAGAGCTCCAGATACAGTTTAGTAGATTTTCTACAAAGATTTAAAAAGCAGGCTTATTAGTCTGCTTTTCAAGTATTGGGTGTTTGATTTTTTAGGCGATATGTCGATGCTGAGTTTTACTCAGAATTGTGTTCGACGTAAACGAGGACTATAAACATGGCTAAGGCTAAGTTTGAACGTAATAAGCCACACGTAAAC
>NZ_JRVL01000311.1:0-1374 GCF_054823985.1 Acinetobacter sp. GN11
TTTTCTTTTTCAGCATCGGGGAGCTGAGTAAACCAGTCCATACGTTGCTGTAGGTTCTTACTTTGATTTGCTGGTAACTCTTTTAAGCTCTGGTAGCGTTTAATAACTGCACGTTGTTCCTCTTCCGAAAGAGCATTCCATGTGTCATCAACTTGTGTATTGGCATCCTTAGAAAAAATCCAGAATCGTTCAAAACCTGCAAAACTCGTTTGCAAGAAACTTAATGAACAAAGGATAAGTGCTAATTTTTTAGCTGCCATGTTGTACTTTATCCTCACCCAAGACCATTAGCATTTCTAAATCTTCCACCATTTGTGGGGATAATTTAGGATTTACAATTACTTGATTTTGTGGCTTATCAACAATATCTGCTGAATTAGGTAAAATTACAAAACCTGTGATCGCAGCTGCAAGTGCAAAACCAGACATTTTCCAGACACTATAAAAAGAGGCTGGTTTTTGTTGAATATGGTCAAGCACATGATTCATGACCACTGTTTTATTTTTATGGTGATGTGCCAAACTATCAAGTTTAGACGTCACCTTTTTAGTGAAATCATCATGATTCATCAGAACCTCCCAAGGGATTTAAGTGGGCTAAGTACTCTCTAAGTCCCTGAATTGCTCGGTGATAATGGGTTTTTACACTACCTTCGGTACAGTTCATGATCTGAGCTGTTGTGTGTGTGTCAAAACCTTCCCACGCACGTAACATAAATGCCTGTTGTTGACGAACAGGTAGCTTTGAAATTGCTTCTCGAATTTCTTCGATAGTCACTGCTTGATCAAGAAAATCCGCAGGATTGATGGCTTTTTCATCGACTACATCAATAACTTCGTCGTCGTCACTATCCAGACTAACTTTTTTGAAGAATGAAAATGGGTTTGCTCTACGAGATTCTTTGCGGCGCCAATCCTGAAGTTTGTTGTTTAAAATCGTATAAAACAGGGGATACCATTCTTCAGTATTTTTATCGGCATAAGATTTGTGTAAAGCAATAAATGCTTCTTGAACCAAATCCATTGCAATACCTTGTTGACCTTGGGTAGCACTCTCCATCATCACCAACGCACGACCAGTAACATCTTGCATGAAAACTTTCAGGCGTTGTTCAGCCGTGCTTGCATGAGCACTAGATGTTTCCGATCGAGACTTTTTCGGTGCTAAATCCATGGAGATGGAAAATCCTGTCATTGGACATACCCACCTTATTTTCAATATATCTCTTATATAACGTTGAAAAGAGGTGGGAGGTTGACAACAATCGGCTATTTTTTACTAGTGTAATTGATTTTTTTCACAAATATGTGAGATGTAAAATAAATTAACGTTTTATTGGCGTTGACGAACCATCTCAAAAAAACAAATAGATC
>NZ_JRVL01000312.1:0-2215 GCF_054823985.1 Acinetobacter sp. GN11
ATTTAATGAGCATTTAGTTGTGCAAATTAAAACTTGCGACTGAAATTGCTTTAAAAAATTAAATCGGAATATATGTTCTGATTAACCTATTTTATGCAGCCTACTTTTTGTAGAGTTTATGACCCTATTGAACGCTTACAAAACAGCAATATTAAAAACCTTGCTTAAAATGTTAAAGCTGATTAAGTGAAATCGATGATGTGTCAGTTATTGATATGAAAATGTCTGAAAATGATATGTTTAGATAGATATGATCATTTCCATAAGCGCTATATTTTCAATGGATCAGTTGAGTCCAAAAAATATAGTAATGCGTGTTTCGCATTTTGTCTTATGGGTCTTTCAAGCTGTCCTTTTTTATAAAAGACAGCTTTTTTTATGCTGATTTGACTCTTAGTAAACTTATGAAGAATATCGCTGTTTGGCTTGTTCATAAGCTTCAATATTAATACATTGAGCTCCCAAGCTTTTGATTTGTGCTGAGTCGATTTGAAGTTCATCCCACTTTTGCATTTGCTCAAGCAGCCAATAAAAGTCTTCTACTTTTGGAAGCGCACTTTCTTTTACTAGATGTCGAACAATATCCTGAATCTTAAAATATTTATCGACATGCACTTCTTCTGAGCAATGAAAACGAACAATTTCAAACTCAACCAATAACTTTAAAATTGGAGCAAAGTCTTGGAACTCACTCAATTCTTGTTGGGCTTTCATAATTGCTGCGGTAAGCACGACTAGTGTTTGTGGGTTCTGATTTGCCCATTCCTGTGTTACGGCTAAAACCTTGTCAGCCACAGGAGGAATAATGTTTTGGCTTGAGCAGATCATTTTACTTAAACCAAGAAGCTCACCTTGGGTATTCCAAGGTTCACCCACACAAAAACCATCAATCACATGTTTATCGAGTGCTTCGACCATATATGGTGGCGGTAATGTTTTGAGCTGAATAGACTGCGCGATTTTTGGATTTGCTAAAGCCAACCATTCTCTTAAACAATAATGATGAATGGAATGCTTAAACACATGCGCTAACGAAATGGAGTGATCTTGTTCAAGATGGTTCACCACTTTTTGCGCTGTTATTTGAGCCGTATCATTTTCTTTAATTGTAAGTTGATGAGTAAGTTTTTGACTTAAGCTAATGAAAGCACGGTTTTCACTTAAAACCAGTGATGTTTGCAGTGGCGTGCCAATTTGATCTGTGCCTACAGCCGCTGCAGGTAACATTGCAGATAAGCAGTGCGCTGCATCTAATAATCCAAAAGCCAAACGGTCTCGAAGACTTGCCCATGATGCTTCTTTAACTAAAGTGACGTCTAAACCAACTTCTTCAAAGAAGCCTCTTTGTTTTGCCCAAAGTAATGCAAGACAATCAAGCAAAGGAATATAGCCGAGTTGTAATTGAGTCTTTTCTAATGTGCTCATTTATTCATCCTTTAGTTGGTTGCCAAGTAATTTTTGAGCGTCAAGTAAACGCCGTGCCATTTCTCCAATCGTAATTCGATGACTCATCGCATTTTTTCTAAGAAGCTGAAATGCAGTTTCTTCAGGTAGTCCATGCAATTGCATGAGTAGAACTTTAGCTTTTTCAACATCCTTACGGTCAGCAAGTTTGGTTTGAGCTTCTTTTAAATCACCTTCGAGTTTTTTGTGCTTTTTATATTGCTCGATCGAGATTTCTAAAATGGTATGTAAGCGTGCAGGGTCTATGCCATCTACAATATAAGCAGTTACTCCTGCATCGATGGCTTGTTTGATGGTGTCTTTATCTGAATTTTTAGTGAACAGGACAGTCGGTAGATCATAGCTACTGACACAGCTTTCAATAATGTCGCGATGAGGATGATCCATATCGAGCAAGATTACATCGGCTTGTAAATCTTCAAGACGAAAGATATTCAAGTGATCCAAAGTAAGGCAAGCGACCACTTCAAAGTCATTTTCAAGCAGACTGTTTTTTATATAGTCCGCTCGAGCATGATCATCATCAATAAGGGCTATTTTGAGTTTTGGCATAAGTTCAGAAAATCAGGCTAAGAAAATGCGCCAATTCGACGCGTTTTTTGTTATTGGGTTTTAAGCAAGATTAGTGCCATACAAAACTACTCAAAAATCGAGATTTAGTGGCAATTTTGGATGCTAAAGAGTTAATGTGTTCGATCTTGGTGCAAAAATACGGTTCATTTTGTGACAAAGCATATTTTTGTTTAAACCA
>NZ_JRVL01000313.1:0-1111 GCF_054823985.1 Acinetobacter sp. GN11
CTTTTTGATAATATATTTTTGAATATTACTGAACTAGAGGAATATCAGAGAATACAAAGTAAAAATGTATTTAAAAATATTGATTACATAATATCTTTTTTAGGTACAGAAGGACAAAAATCTTTATTTTGGGGTGTATTTAAAGTCAGAAGTGAAAAACATAGTGAAAATAATCTTTTTGAATATGAACTAGAAGAAATGCCACAATTTAGTGAGCTGAAGTTCAGACTAGTAGTCGATTGGGGTAGAGCTACTCTATCTTGGCATCAGCACTATACTTCTGATAAAAAAGTTATTGAAATATTGCCTAAGGGTTCTCTAGATAAATTTCCTGGCTATGAAAATGTTAATTTGTCTTGGAAAGAACTTAACAGAGTAATCGGAACAGACTCATGGAAGACTGCTTTACAGAATCAAAAAGCCGTTTATTTAATTACAGATATTTCTAATGGGAAAAAGTATGTTGGTTCAGCGGATGCGGAAAATATGCTTCTTAATAGATGGCAAAACTATGCCCAAAGTCGTCATGGAGATAATCTTCAATTAAAGCAATTACCGTTAGAGCATATTGAAGATAACTTTTATTATTCGATTCTTGATATCTTTAAAGCTAAAACAGCTGATAAAGTTATATTGAGTCGAGAAAGTTGGTGGAAAAATACGTTATTAACAAGAAGATTTGGCTACAATTCCAATTAATACTCATTTAGTCTTTCTAAAATTAATAATTCTCCTTATCTCAAACACGTGCTTAAATCAAAAGACAGCCTCACTATAGGCTGTTTTATTTCATCATTTATAAACCCCAATTTAACAATAAATTTTAATTATTTATCCTTACTTTTTAATGATCTATTTTAAAGCAAATGTCGTTTTGTATGCTTGACTGCAATAGGGTAGAGCACTATCCTTTGCCTGCTGGCCACATTGCCAGTCGGTTGTCGCAGACCGGGAAAACAAAGTCGATATGCAAAACTCTTGTTTTGTGTGTCGGGAACTCGTTCGCCCCCTTTTTCTCTACGGTAGGGCGGAAGGGGGACACCTTCGGGTGTGCTGGTTCCTTTGTTTCCAGTCTGCGAACCCCCTTTCGTTCTGCCACCATAATTTTAAT
>NZ_JRVL01000313.1:1211-4463 GCF_054823985.1 Acinetobacter sp. GN11
TCTTTTATTTGCTTAAAAAAAGAGTGAAGGCATTTTTATCTCATTCATATACAACAAGAATTTTTATAACGGTAAAACTATGCCACATTCAGATCTCCCATTTCGTGCTTTAAATGTGCTTCACACTTCCCGATATCTGTTTAACAACTATGGCTTTCATAATGTCGGGGTTGACCGAATTATTGAGTCGGCGAAAATCCCAAAAGCGACTTTTTATAATTACTTTCACTCAAAAGAAAGGCTAATTCAAATGAGTTTAACCTTTCAAAAAGACGGTCTAAAACATGAGGTACTTTCAATCATTCATGTTCAAAAAGACTTAACACTGCTTGAAAAGCTTCGCAAAATTTACTTTTTACATGCCGATTTAGAAGGGCTCTACCATTTGCCTTTTAAAGCTATTTTTGAAATTGCGAAAACGCATCCAAAGGCATATGAGGTGGTCGTTGAATATCGAAACTGGTTTATTAATGAAATCTATAAACTGCTTTTAACAAGCAACGCAAATGCTTCAAAACAAGATGCTCACATGTTTCTATTTGTGATTGATGGGGCAATGGTTCAGCTTTTAGATCCAAACAAGCCAGATGAAAGAGAGAAGTTGTTGGATTATTTTTTAATTTCTTTGGGGTAAATTAGATGAGGAAAGATACTAAAAATCTTACCTAAAGCCAGCAATAGACTAATAGCTGCATCAAAATAAGCACCTATTGTATGCGATCAGAATACGATTTAAGTAAGTCTATTTAATAAAAAGTAATAGTCTGCATAAGCTTTTTTGTAGAAATATCATTGGCTACAGTTGTTGGGTAGCCTTCCTACAACTATCAAGTCTTTAGTCACTTTTGAGCAACAATGTCTAAAAGCGTTTAAATTAATTATTTTTGTATTATATGATTGTTTTTAGATAAAAAGGAATAGCGAGATGGTTTTGAAAACTCCTGAACCTGTTTGCTTTGCGGAAATTATTACGAATATGCTTAGGGGCAAATGGTCTATACATATTTTGCACACTTTGAGATTACAAGGCGCATTAAATTTTAATAGCCTACATCGAAGTATTTCAGGAATTTCTACGAAAGTTTTAAATGAGCAACTTGGCTATTTAACGGTTGCAGGTGTTTTACAACGCGTTCCTACAAACAATCCTCGGCAAGAAGTCATCTATTCTTTTACAGAACAGGGGCGAGAGTTATGTGTTGTGTTAGATACTCTGGATGAGTTAGCTAGACGATGGCAAACTCCTCAAATGACGATGGAAATATCTCATCAAGACAGTTAGGAAACTAAATCTTGAATTTATTTTTATTGTAGCTCATTAATTTTAATAAAATATTTATCTTCTAAGTTTGATTCTTGGTAGTAGTTACAAATTTGTATGTAATTTACGGCTTAAATCATCTCAAGCATAATCTAAAACGCTATCCATTCTTTAATAGGCTTGGTGATGCTTCAAAGGATGAACTGATAATTAAAAGAGTGTGAAAATTGTTTAGCTACAAAGTCACTCAAATTGCTGCTAGGAAAATATATGATGAAAAGATTAAATGTATTTACGCATATCGCTTTGGGCCTAGTTATAACATTAGGTTCTGCTACCAGCCAAGCAGCTTCTGCATTGTCAAAAAAAGATGCAAAAGAGCTGGCTCAATATAGAGAAGCAGAACGTATCGGTAAGGAACATCTGGTTAAATTTGATACCTTAGATTTTGATGTTTATAGCAATCAAAAATGGGATCGTTTTAAAGAAAGTCATGCAGCTAACATTCGCGTACATTATCCAGATGGAAGTACAACAGTTGGAATTCCAGATCATATTGTTGAATTGAAAAAAATGTTCGTGTTTGCACCTAATACCAAAATCAAAACACATCCTGTACGCATTGCTTCTGGAGAGTGGACTAGTGTTATTGGTGAAATGGAAGGTACATTTAGTCAACCAATGCCAATTGCTAATGGCAAAACAATTCCACCTACGGGTAAAGCATTTAAATTGAAAATGGTAACAGTAGGCCATTGGAAGAATGGCACCATGGATGAAGAGTATTTATTTTGGGATAACCAATCATTCATGCAGCAAATTGGTTTAGGGCAATAAGTCTTTGTGAATATTCAACTTCTTGTTGAAGCGTAATCTGTTAGTAGTGATAACTTTTAATATTGTCTGATCCATTGAAGTTATCACTATTCAAATTTCACTCATATAGATGATTTAGACTTTGAAATAGGGTTAAATGATTTTATGGATTTATTTATAACAAAAAATTCAGTGCCTTATAAAATGCCAGTTGTTTTTCTTGGTCATGGCACGCCAATGAATGCTATTGAGACAAATAAATATAGTTTGGTGTGGAAAGAACTGGGTTTAAATCTACCAAAGCCTAAGGCAATTTTAGCAATTTCAGCACATTGGTACACCAACGGGATTGCGGTAACTGCAATGCAGCATCCAAAGACGATCCATGATTTTGGTGGTTTTCCCAAAGCTCTATTTGATTTTGAATATCCCGCTCAAGGAGATGCTGAGTTAGCTCAACAAATTACAGACTTATTGTCCCCTGAGCAGGTCATATTGGATCAAGGTTGGGGGCTTGATCATGGTACTTGGTCTGTATTAGCCCATCTCTATCCAAAGGCAGATATTCCAGTGGTGCAGTTAAGTATTGATTCAAGACTTTCTGGTCCCGAACATGTGAAGTTGGCTCGCAAACTAAGTGAATTACGAAAACAAGGCATATTAATTTTAGGCAGTGGTAATGTTGTTCATAACCTCTATAAAATGAATTGGCAGAGTGATGCTCCATATTATGAGTGGGCGACACAATTTAATGAAAGTGTGAAAGAAAATCTACTTGAACATAATATAGATAGGCTTGCTGATTATATGCGCTTACCAGGTGCAGACATGAGTGTGCCAACAGCTGAACATTATTTACCATTTTTATATATTGCAGCATTAATGGAGGAGGAAGATCCAATTCATATTTTAGTGGATGGTCTACAAGGGAAATCGATAAGTATGTTTTCGGTGCAAATTGGTTAAGTAGAGATGACTATTTTTTTATTACTTTAGGGTAGGTGTGGTGAGAACAGAGCTAATAAAAGATACTAAAAATCTTACCTAAAGCCAGAAATAATCGCGGCCGATTTATTTCCATATTTATAATATTTTGTAAAATTACTTTGAATGCTTTTAGATAGATACCACTTTAACTAAACTCGAAAAGCTCTTATAACAATAGGAGTTTTCAT
>NZ_JRVL01000314.1:0-705 GCF_054823985.1 Acinetobacter sp. GN11
GATAATGTCAGTTACGACTTCAAGAGGGTTACCACCAACACCACCGGTTACGCCACCCACTACATCTGTAACACTTCCAACCACACCAGTAACAATACCTGTAGCAGTTGTACCATTGTTGATAAGTGTTTCAACTATTCCTGTTGCTGAAGCAGTTGCGCCTGAGATATCTCCGCCTACTAAATCAGAAACAACTTCAAGAGCACCATTTACCGTATCACGAGAAGTTTCGAAAGTTAATGTGCCGAGATCTGCAATTTCAGAAACTGGATGTTCTGTTTGTGGAAGCACTCCAATGACTGTTCCAGCAACAGTTTCAATACCTGTATTAATAATTTCAGTTTTTAGGCTTTCGACACCTTGGAGAATATCGATGCCGCCTTGAACGACATCAATGACTGGGGAAATTGGTGAAGTTCCACCAGTCACACCACCTGTTACGCCGCCGATAATACCAGTGACAACTTCAAGAGGATTGCCACCAGACACGCCTCCAAGTAAACCTCCAGTTACGCCACCTACAACATTGGTTACTGTTTCTATGGGATTTGAAGAACCGACAGTACCTGTTACAGTGCCAACCACATCAGAAACTAAGCCTGTTGTTGTGTGGGTAACTGTATTAGTTACTGTTGAAATAACATTTGAAAGTAGGCCTGATGTTGAAACGTGTGCATCAACAGAAGAACCCGTGTTTACAGTGGT
>NZ_JRVL01000315.1:0-610 GCF_054823985.1 Acinetobacter sp. GN11
ATCCAGAAGATCGACTTCAAGCTTGTTTTGCTTTAATAGGTTTGAAATAAATACTTCACCGTCGTAGCCAACTACACCATCTTGTTGCCCATTAATTCGAACCGTATAACCCGGTAATAAAGGTGAATTGTTCGCATCAACAAGTTTCACTAATCCTGAAATGACCTGATGAGCGCCGAAGTCAATAAGGCCACCTTGGCGATAACCTACAACTGTTTTTTGATCTGTAGATTTCACGCTCCAATTCAAAGGCAGATATGATGGATCTAAATAAATATGGTTTTCTTTATATGGCATAAGACTAGGAATCAGAAATCTTCCAGAATTATCAGTTACGCCCAAGTTGATTCCGCCATTTATAATTTGGCTTTGTGGCCCAGCATTGGTCACAACTGCGTAGCCGTCTCCAATTTCATTGGCTGCAAAGATTCGTCCTGCTGCTGCAACCAACGATCCTGTCGCTGAAAGTGCAACTTGGTCGTTATCTCCAATTCGGTTATATCGACCTGTCAGGTAAGCTGCGCGAGCACGGTAAGAGCCATAAATTGAAGCATTGTTTTGATCCGCATCCTGATCACGTTCAACATAGCCTCCCCATCCAAATGAGCCG
>NZ_JRVL01000315.1:710-5080 GCF_054823985.1 Acinetobacter sp. GN11
AAATAACTTTGCCAGATTAAATAAAATTAGTGGCTGTATCTTTTTTATTCTTGCTGTTTTGCTGATTACTCAATAAATGAAAAAACAGTTGTAAACACTTTTAAGCTAAAAGCGTTTATCCCTTAAAATATTTCCGTACTCATCAGACTTCTGTTCTACAAATTTAAGCTTGAAAAGATTGCTGATTTAATTTGGATTGAATCAGCAATTTATATGCCCCGCTTTAAGAAACCTATTGTTTTAACTTAATTTTATTTAGTGTCATACATAAAACTTTTTTATCGGCCTCTTTAAGTTGAGGGTGCTGTACAGACCACATATAGCTACAGCTATGAGGTGCTTTGTTATTATTTTTCTTGAGTTCATAGGCAATATTTTTTAAAAGCTCAGTATTTAGCGTACTAATTTTTAAACGTACTTCGGCTAAATCTTGCGGTTTCCAATTAGTTTCTGGACTCGACAACCAGTCTGCGCGATATCGGTACTGAATTGCCTTCGCAACATTCATTTGCGTTACAATAAATGGCTTCACAGTTTCACTATTTAGGCCAAAAGAATCGGCTTCAGAAAGTGATTGATCAAGAACTTTCTTTTCTTGAGTTAAATCTTCAATCGGCAAATGCTGTTCTGCTTTATAACCTGCGACATCTTTCATATAAGATAAACGCTCGTTAATTAAACGAGCAGTTTGATCATATTGATATGCTTGCGCTAATGAAGAAACACACATAAAAGCTGCCAACGTACAAACTACTTTAACAGCTGGCTGAGCACTCTTAATTTTTGTCATGTAAATACCTATCGAAATTATTGTTCTGTCGTCATTTCAGATCAGTACTGTATTTTAAGAACATGCAAAAGTAAAATTTCAAGATAGGCTGAGTTCTTGGCTCCATGCCGAATCAGGCTGTTGATAGATGTGTTGGCATACTTGATTAACAGATGAAATAAAGTGTTGGTTCTGCCCATCCCATTTTTCAACCATGCAATAGGTTATATGAATACCTTTAGGATGAAACTCTCTTGCTAATGACTGAGCTAAAGCACGAATACCCGCAAACATGCTTTGGCTTAACACATCGTAGTGAGTCGAGTTGTTAAATGGCGCACCAAGAAAAATAACGGTGCCCCGCTGCTGCTTTAACATCGGCTTAATCACAGCTTGCGCTACGCTCACCGCACTTAAACCTGTGGTCTGCCAATTGTGTTCAATCTCTTCTAAAGATAAAGCCTCAATATTCGGCGAAGATGAAAAGTTCGGCTGAAACACACAGAGTTCAATTGTATGTCTTTGGCTGGAAATATAACGCACCAATTTTTTTAAATGATCTGCATTTACTAAGTTCAAATGAACTACTGTCACGCCATCGTTGATTGACTGAACTTGGATATTTTGTACAGCTGAATCATGCACAACTTGATAAAGGTGTAATGGAAATTGTGCGTTTTTATCTAGAATTACAAAATCACGTTCGATTAGATGTAAATCATGACTAGCAACAACAACACAACCCTGCTTTTTTTGAAATCTCTGACATATTTTTTTTAGCATTTTAGTCTCTCTCAAAATTTTTCTTGGTAAGGGCGTAAATCGAGTTCATGTGTCCAAAGCTTCGGCGTTTGTTGGTAAAGCATCCAATAGTTTTCTGCAATTGCATCAATATTGAGGCCACCCGTACCACGTGTAAGACGTGCTAACCGCCCCAGACCAAATAATGCTTTATTTACTCTATCGCCATCGACCATTCCATCAATAATCACATGAGCAATATGTATGCCTTGTGTTTTATAAATTTGAGCTAGATTGAGTGCATAAGCTCGCAAAGCAGATTTACCCATGGTAAAAGCTGCAAAAAAAGGTTTCCCGCGCAAAGAAGCACTCGCACCTGTAAAAATAAGCGTACCGTGGTTTTGATCTTTAAAGATTTTTAGACAGCTTTGAGAAACTAAATAAGCCGATAAAAAAGTGGATTGCCACATTTGCGTAAAAAACGACAGCGGACTTCGCAAAAAGATTGAGGGAATATTTCCCCCCACATTATGAATGACAGTAGTAATACGCTCATTTTGACTGGTGATTGTGTCAAATAGAGCTTGTACTTGTTTTATATCTTCTGCATCCAAACGGAACGCTACAGCGTCCCCACCTTTCGAATGAATTTCGGCAGCCACTGCTTCAATTTTCTGGAAAGTGCGCCCAGCGACATAAACTTTTAAACCTTCTTTTGCAAAACGATGGCATACGGCTGCGCCAATACCTTGTGATGCCCCAACGCCAATAACAACTGCACAATCTAATTTTTTATCTGGTGTTGCTAATGTCATGGTTATTTCACCCTGTTTGTTTTTTATACCATAAAGCAATAAACGGACGATCCAAAATTTCTTTACCAAATTTTTTGCTTGTGCGAACCACTTCACCAAGTTGAGCAACCACAGCAATGTCGGCAATTGTCTGAGAATCTCCAACTAACCATTCACTTTGCGATAAAACTTGTTCGATACGGTCAAGGTGTCTTCTAAACTCTGCTTCAACATTTTCAGCTTTCATCCGGCCTAGACCTTGAAAGAAAAGCTGTGTTTTTAACTCGGCTAAAATAAATCCTTTTACCATTGGCCTTTCATACGCTGGGCGACCAATACTACTAATGCGAATTGCTTCGTCTAGCGCATCTGGGTCATTGACGCGTAAATAGACTTCATAAAAATAGAGAGCTTCATCTGCCCAGTCTTCCCACAACTCTGCAAGTGCCTTTTGATTTGGATCTTCGGGATAAAGCCGTGGTGTATCTGGGTAAGTTTCTTCTAGGTAGCGAGCAATTCGGGTACTGTCTTGTATTCGCTGTCCATTATGGTCAATTACAGGTACTTTACCTACTTTACTGAGCAAAGGGACCTTAGCTCCCAGAATGCCGTTATAGTTAACTGTTTCAAATGAAATTCCTTTAAATTTCAAAATTCTTGAAACTTTCTGACAAAATGGGGAAATTTCCCATTGATGCAAAATAATATCCGACATTTGTTCACCTTTATTTTAATTGCCTGTTTTACTTTCTAGTTCTTTTTTAGAACTAACCAATAAATATACAGAATGTATTTTTAAGTCAAACTGTTTTTGATGACGAATAAGTTTTAAAATGTCAAAATTATTTGATTTATATCGTTTTATGTTCAGCTATTTTTAATGAATATAATTAAAATTACGCGGAACCATACTATTAAAATAGAACCGCGTATATTTGATAAATTAATAAGTCACTGTAACAACAACACTATCAGAATAGTTTCCTGGTTTAGTTGCAATGGAAGTACCTTGCGGAATCTTTCCATAAACTGGAGTGGTTTGCGCAATGCCTGAGCCTGTTTTTGAGACGCCTCCTGAACCACCGACATTAGTTACTCCACCCGTGGCATCCCACACCGTACTATAGTTAGAGTCTTTATATAACTGATATGGAACATAATCATTATTGTCATGTTTCATACGCCTAAATCCACCAGCAATACGGTTGTCTCCATCCCCTAAATAAATACTATACGGCGTTCCATAATTACAGGTCGTATTCACTGCTCCTTGCGCTGTGTAATCACGACTCGTCGTACCAGTATCATTAATATTGCCGAAATCTACAGTTGAGGTTGAATTTAATTGGCACAAACTTGGTACTACAAAGTTTGCTGTTAAAGTTACATTTCCAGAGTCCCAGCTGAGTAAATCACCTAAACATAACACCGCTAGAAGATCCATATCCCAAAATAGTTGAACCGTAGCTGTATAGGTTCCTTGAGGATATGCAATGAGCGACCCCGTTCGGGCTGGTACTTTCACATTTACTGAATAATTAAGAATATTATTTGAAGCAAGTGTTACCACTGGACCATACCAAACATTAGAGGTTTGGTTGGTGGTAGAAGAACCTGCTCCACCTACAGTCGCAGTGACTGTATACGGTAATGAAACACTATTAATTGCATTTGTGGTTCCCGTAAATACGGTTTTCATACACATAAATGGAGAAATCTGAGGTATTAGTCCTCCATTCGTGCAAGTAATTGTTCCTGAAAGGTTTACTGTTGCATCACTATTAATATTTGCTGCCGTGTAGGTAAACGTATTATTTGTGGTTCCAGCTACAGTACAAGCAGCATGTGCTGGACTAAGAAAGGCATAAACAAAATAAAATAAGCAAATACCTATAAAGTATTTTAAAGACAATGAAAATTTCTTATAGCTCTCTATTTGAGCCTTATTCATAATATTTAATGACATATATAAGGTCCCAATTTTTTAGTTGAGTACTGATTACTGTTATATGTGAAGTCAACTTGGCATGAACCACGATCCAGAAGATCGACTTCAAGCTTGTTTT
>NZ_JRVL01000316.1:0-891 GCF_054823985.1 Acinetobacter sp. GN11
GCAACCAACGATCCTGTCGCTGAAAGTGCAACTTGGTCGTTATCTCCAATTCGGTTGTATCGACCTGTCAGGTAGGCTGCGCGGGCACGGTAAGAGGCATAGACCGATGCATTATTTTGATTCGCATCTTGATCGCGCTCAACATAGCCTCCCCATCCAAATGAGCCGATTTGTGGATCGCTAAATCCATTTATTTCTTGTCTATACGTTGTTTTACCACTTTCATTAGAAATGCTTGTAATCGCATTGACTCGGGTAGATGGTGTGTAACGCAGCGCAAAGTAAATGCCATAGTCTTTTTGGTTTTCATAATCTTTATACGCTGAGGTATAAAAGCCCCAGTTTTTGTTTAGGCTTCCGCTTAAATTGGCAGACACCAATTTATAAGAGTTATCACTAAATTTAATTTGGTTATAGCCCAAATAAGCACCATAGCCTGCATAAAAATTATAGTTAATTCCTGCCCTAAAAATCTCATCTGCCAATGCACTGTAGCTCAGATAGTTTTTGGATTCATCATCGGTTTGATTATCTTTTAAATATCGAATTTGAGACACACGAGCAAGGTCAAAGTAGTTATCAAATACTTTGCGGTAACTGGTATTAAACGAAATATTCTTGCTGATACGCCCTTCTAATCCAACCAAGGCAGAATAGCCGTTTTCATCTTTATACTGACTCGTTGCAATGTCAGCATTAATCACCCCAAAACCAAATAGGTTCTTGGCAAAACCAGTGCCCAGATTTGAGAGCCCATCTGTAGAGGCCTCTGCACCACCGCTTAAGGTCAGTGAGTTGCTGTAGCCGTATCGTATCGCACCCGAAGCAAAAGTGGCATCATCATAATCATTTGAATATAGTCCATAGTTATAGCGTGGAACCCCGACATCT
>NZ_JRVL01000317.1:0-1315 GCF_054823985.1 Acinetobacter sp. GN11
TATAAAACAGTAGTATAGCTAAAAATTAATTTAAAAAAATAACGGCATGATTCCTGCTCATAAGACTTTTAACGAATTAAATATCGTCAAATCTTTAAATTATCGAGATTCATTATGTCAGTTGAGTTTTTATGGAGAATCCCTGTTCATGGGGATGGTCGTCGAGCACATCAATTACACACACGCGGTGAATGGAATCAATTAACTCCAGCAGTTCAATCTCCACAACGTGTTGCACCGCAATATGAAGATCAGTTATTTGCTTACTATGACTATGTCGAGCAAGTAGCGAAAGCAGCCGATATTGTTGGTTTTCATGGCGCACTCATTCCTGCTTTCCCACATACTGAAGAGCCATGGGTGTTAGCTTCTGCACTGGCAAGAGAGACAAAAAGACTTCGTTTGCTCATCGCAATTCAGCCTTGGTTTATTCATCCAGCCTATGCAAGCCAAATGGCTGCAAGTTTACAGCGTTTAAGTCAGGGACGAGTAGAGTGGAATGTCATTTCAGGCGGTGGTGGCGCACAGCAACGCGCGTATGGGGACTTCATTGAACATGATCAACGCTATGCACGGACCAATGAATTTTTAGAATTTGTAAAAGGTTACTCACACAATGCACCTTTTAATTACGATGGAAAGTTTTTCCATGTTGAACAGGGCGGCCTGAAATACCCAATGAATCAATATGACGTTCCGCGTTTGTGGTTAGCAGGTGCGAGTGATGCCGCTTTACAAGTGGCAGGACGTCATGCCGATATTCATTTAACTTGGGGAGAGCCTGTAGACCAACAAAAGAAAGTGATCGAACAGGCCCAAAATTTCTTTGAGCAGAATTCGCCAGAACGGAAAGTTAAATTTGGCATGCGTATCGATATTTTGGCACGACCTACTCAAGAACAAGCCTTCCAAGAGCTTAAACAGATGTATGAAACCATTACAGTTGATGGTAATGCATTTGAACGAAAAGACACTGAATCGGTAGGAGCGAAGCGTCAGCAGGCCTTGGCACAGGGCAATCGTTTTGAAGACTTATTTGTAAGTCCGAATGTTTGGGCGGGAATGTCAAATGTACGAGGTGGGCCAAACTGTATTTTAGTCGGGAGCTACGAGCAAGTCGCAGAGCGTTTGCAAGAATATATTGATATTGGGGTTGGACATTTTATTTTAGCGAGTAATCCACATTTAGAAGAAGCATATCGAGTGGCTGAAGAAGTCTTACCCTTAGTAGGATATAAATTAAAATAATAAACTTAGACCTCTTTGAGAAATTAAAGGGGTCTTGTTGTTTGAACAGCATAACAGTGTTTGAAAA
>NZ_JRVL01000048.1:0-36448 GCF_054823985.1 Acinetobacter sp. GN11
ATGCTCTTCAATAATAGGGCTATTAGCAATGACAACTGGCACATCGGGGTAGAGCTTAGCGGCTTGCTGAAGCAAAATTTTAGTAGCTACAGCAGAGGCCGCACCGCAGCTAAACCAGCAAACGATGCGATTTACTTTCATCCCTCAGCTCCCGATTCGCTTGCTTCACTTAACTCACACGCAAGATTATGGGCATAACCGCGAGCTTCGTAACATTCAGGACACCCAAGTTCCTCTGAACGATTAGCCATGCAATGCCATTCGTGCAACTTATCCTTCGAAACTAAAACATAACCCTCTGGCACCGCCTGAGCTTTGGCTTTTTGCCACAATTCCCATTTCTCTTCCATGAAACTATCAACATATTTTCCAATATATGAATATTCATCTTCATCAAGGTCTTCTTCAGTGAAAACCTCAAACAAACTTTCTTTTATCGCACATGGTTTTTTTGAGTGTTCAAAGCGCTCAAAAGCCTCTCTTTCCTTATTCAAATCTGTCATGTCATCACCCAATTACTGTAAATTTGAAATTCTTTAAGTTAATAGCAGTCATCTTGTTGCAGTGCTGACACTTGGTTCGGGCTCTTTTCTTTAGCTCCTCAAGGTCTTCACTAATCTGCTTTTTCTGCTCTGTAATCCTTGTTTGTTGTCTTGACCAATACTTCATAGTGTCTTTGATCCACATCACAGGATTTACTTTTGCTCCGCACTTCATGCATGTAAGCTCTAAAGCTTTAGTGTCAATCTCTACTTGAGCGTGCTGACACTTGCGAAGATTTGTTCTTGGGAAAGGGACTACATTTTCATCGACATTCAAAACGATGTGATCTTGAAAAGGGTAGTTCATATTCCCTCTGTATTCTTGATCTGTCATGCTGCTGCTCCCAAAATCACCTGTTTCCGCTTGTCCAGTTCTTCTAAGAATTGATCAACACGGTTATTAATTTCTGTTATTACTTTCTCGTCTCGGTATAGACGCTTTACAAACAAAGGCATTGAAGGGCAGTAGCTAATGAAATCAATCCACTCGCGTTCCGCTGCTGATATACCGCCCATGCATTGGTAGTAATGCTCTGGTGGCAAAACACCTTCATAAAGGATCTGAGCCTGTAGCTTCGGAAGCTTTGACTTAACTTCTGTCAACCCGTTTGAACCCACTAAGCCATCAGGGCTATAACCAAACTTCTCACCGATAATGAATCCGCACTTACCAACTTCATTACCTGTCTGCATTTCGTAAAGTTCAATAACCATTGGCTCATGAACATGTCCGCGCTCTGTATGGAATCCTGAAAAGCTTTCTTTAGGCTCACCAGTGATTTGCTCGCCAATCAACTCATACATATACGTGATTGCACCCTTTCCGAATTTCTCACTACCTTTGCCTTTAGAGAAAACCGCCTCAAGCTCTGAGCAGGTGATTAGACCTGCTCTTGCTTGTAACCATTCAGGTGAACCTTGTTCACAATCAAGTATTAGCATTGCCATTTCCTTGTTTGATCAACTTATTCAATGCAGATTGAGCTTTGGTAAATAGAGACTTATTGATGTTCTCAATAGTCCCGAATTGCTCAAAGAATAGTTGTTGCTGGAAGGGCTCAAGACGATCATGAAGACCTGTTAGCATTTGGATTTGCTCAGGTGTCATAGGGCAAAAAGGCTTAGCCGCAAACCCGTTGTCGTCTTCTTTTGCTGTAGTGATATTTAAGATGGCGCAAAGGGTATAGCGCTTACCGTATGTGACACTTGAACCTAAAGCTTGAACTGCATTTTTAGATCCAGAGGTATCAGCATTTAATTCCATGCTTGTGCTTTCACGATGCCCATCTTTGTGCATCAAGACACATGTAACCTTTACCTTTGTTGGCTCAGGATGCTCAACACGATAAGAAGTTGCGAAGCCAAACTTAGAAAGAATAGGGCGAACAACTGCATCAATAGTTTCTAATGCTGCATAAGTAATATTATGACCATTAGAAGTTTCAGCAATTACTGGAATTTCAGGAGCCATCATTGCAAAGTCACGGTCAAAAGCCATTTCAGCTTGCTTAGCCATAACTCGCTCTTGCATGTCTAGCATCTTTTCAATGATTGCCATGTCTGGCGTGGGGCTGCTTAGCACACGTTCAATTAAACCAAAGAGTTGATTATTCTGATCTTGAATCATTGGAACTTGTGTATTTACTGGCGCATTCATAATCTTCTCCTAATTCTTTTCACTTGCTATATATCTTTTAACTAAAGGGATTAGTTCTCTTTGAGCTGTTAAGTGGTCACCCTGAAACCTGTCATAGATTGGGTAAAACCTATCTTTCGCTTCAACTTGTAGAACCTGAAAATCACCTTTTCCTTCTCGATACTGAATTTGGTTTTCAATAAGCCAAGACTTAAAACTTTCTAGTTTTGACTTATGGAGTAGGGCGCGTTTCGACATCACCCACCTCTCAACTCATTGATTTTTTCTTCCCTTGCCAGCTCTTCTAACTCTTCATTGATTGCTTGAATCTGAGTTGAAGTTAAGGCGAAAGGCTGACCATCTATAGCATCTACAAATTCGTATTCTTCAACATGTGGACGACTAAATTCAGTCACTTGAAGCATTGTGAAATTAACGTCTTGTGCATACTGAGGATTGCCTTCATCCCACTCAAAAGAGCTTTCTTTCTCTATGCCGCTGCACTTACCAACAACAAAGATGTGTTCTTTACTTGGACAGATCAGAGAGAAGTAAATCTCATCGTTAATTACTTCCACATTTGTTGCTTCAAGGCTTGTGAATACCGCAGCATCAAATACAAGGTTCGCTAACATATTCATGAGTTAGTACCTCTCAGCTTGTCTGCAAATGCATTGCGTTCTTCGCGAGTTTTGAACTCGTAAGTGACTGCATAAACCAACGAATTGTGTTGAGTTTCTTTTTGTGGTTTAGGAAGTTCGGAATTAACCTTGATCGTGCGAGGAACTATCCTGAAACTGAAATCAGGAAACTTCTCATGATTAAGGAAAACACCAATATTGCAGTTAAGTGCTGTATCCCAATCTTGTTCCCCATAACCTGAGTACTGGACATTCTCACCAGCTAATAGGGCTTTGTGCGCCTCCGCACCGCTAATCAAGGCTGGGTCTTGGGTTTGAGCGATTGGCTTTAAACCGTTTCGCAAATCAGTGTCAGAACCAAGATGAGTAGCCCAACATTTATCTAAATTGTTCCAGACTTTGTAATCTTGGGTATCAAGGCCTAATACTGGTTTGCCACAGTAGGTGTAATTCGCATCCTTCACATCATTACGCTTCAACACAACAAGGTCGCGGAGTTGAGGGAGGGTGAGTTCTTGGCCACAATGATAAGAATATGATTCCCATCCCCCATAAGTAACCAAACCATCTTTTAGAAATAAATACTTTTCTACATATGGTATTTCCCTAATGTCAGTTTTAAGATCATGCCAAGTTCCACCCAACTGGAACATCAACTCCTGAGCCACTTTGCTCTCAGCTTCATCTTTAACTTTGATTTTGTAGTTATCCATGAGAGGGCTCCTCTGGGCGTTTTTGGTAGCAAGGCCCATTTCCTACTAATTCATAATCAAAATCTGGCGCGCTCTCGCAATTCCATGATGCATATTCACTTCCGAAGAAGATGCGACCTTTGAGTACAGGCTCTTGGTCAAACCAATATGATCCTTGAACATCTTGAACCCAAAAATTTGCCCAGCTAGGTGCTTGTGACCAGTCAACATTAACTGCTTGGTTTATATTCCGAGTAAATGAGTCTTTGCTATCCAAAGCAGTTACTTTTGATATCTCGGCAAGCATTGCGTCTGCTACTTCATATGCACGAGCGGCTAGAGCGTTTTCATTTGCCCAAGTGAAATCTTCACCTTGGGCTGACAACTCGCCTTGCATAACAGCAATTGCAAACTGATCACGTAAAGTTAGTGCTTCCATCACTTCACCCCCTCAACCTGAACGCCTTCTTGTTTCTTCATCACATACACAACCTCAATTTGGCCTTGCAGTGACTCCTTGATTAGTTCTTGGAAACCCTTAAGAACGTCTGTTATAGTTTCAGCAGTTACAGTGGCAGGGCGAACAGCTAAAGCCTCAACGCCTACGATTAGTTTTCTTTTGTCTGAGATATTCATTAGTTAGCTCCTTCCACTTGCACACGCACATACATGTTCTGTTTTGCTTTTAGTTCGTTTGCTGCTTGTTCGTCAGCACAGCCACGTAAAAGACCAACAGCTAAAAAGAACACTACCCAGAACAATAGGAAGGCTAATGTTCCATCCTTAAAGGCTTGGCTAAACTTGTACTTTTCGATTCTTTGATTCATACTTATCTCACTCATTGAGTAAAAGTCCCTGTCCGTCGAAAGCTAGGGGCTTTTTTGTTATCTTGTGAGATAATAGTAAACGTGGTGTTTACTGTAGTCAAGAAGAAAAGCAAACAAATGTTTATTATTTTGTTTTCTTGTTTCTAAACATAGACATAAAAAAGACCGCATTAAGCGGCCCTTTTGAAACACTATGTTTATTTGTTTATGGAAGTGAGTTCTGTACGTTAAATGCGTAAGCAACTACACAAAATTCCTGATCTATTACTTCCTCAGCTGTAAGATATTCATCTGGGTACTCTTCCTTGTTCTCGCTAACTATCTTAACGCCACCTTTTGGCAGCCTGTACAAATACTTAAATTTAAACAAACCCCCATGGTTAATTGCATAAATTTTACCGTCAACAATATTCGTTCTGCCTACATCAACATAGACGGTAGCACCGCTGTTAATAACAGGAGACATTGAGTTTCCAAATGCCGTTAGCGCATAAGCGTTTGAAGGTTCAACACCATATTGCCTTAAGGTCGCCTTACTTAATCTTAATTTTCTTGTTTCATTGCCGACCATTTCAGCTAAAGACCCCGATCCACATGACACTAATACCTCTTTATAAAAAGGTATTTCCACTTCGTCATTATCTACTGGAGTGTCTGAATCCCACTCTACGACTTTAGTTACATTTCCCTGTGATTTACTTCCTTCCCCTTTAAGAATCCAGTTAGCACCAACACCAAAAATAGCAGCTGCTTTAAGTGCGCCTGCCTTTGATACTCCACGTTTCTTCCAGTTTGTAATTGTCTGTGGGAATTCGTCAATAGCCTTGGCAGTTTCTTCTTGTGTCATGCCACTTGCTTCTAAAAGTCTTAGCACCGATGGGTGGGCTGGCTTTTCGTCTTTCATCACAGTATCCAAGGTTTTCATTAAACACATTATCCAAAAAAGTAAACACTTTGTGTTAAACAAATGATTTGACAATAGGAAACACGATGTTTACTATGTACTAAACAAATGTTTACTTGAGGCGACCATGTCAATTGAAGCTGACAAAGAAATTCTCTTGAAGCTTGGTGGCTCTACAAAAGTGGCAGAGCTGCTTGGCTTCAAAGATAAGCAACGTGTCCAGAACTGGATGAAGCGTGGAATACCAGCAAAGATCAAATTGCAGTACCCACACATTTTTTTAAACCCAAATATTCAAAGTCATAACGCTGCATAGGAATCACCATGAGCAAAGTATCAGTAGAAATGTCTGCAAGCGCTATCAATAACGCTTCGATCATTTTGAAAGCGCTAAATGCAAGCAATCAAGGAAAGGTTGCTGAAGGACTCAGAGTGGACGGAAGCACATTATCTCGCATGAAAAATGATAAGAAATCCAATGACTTGACAGAGGTTGAATTTATTAGCGCTTTATTGGCAGCTATTGGATTGAAGGTTGTTGATTCGAGCGATGTTTATTGTTCGGAAGAAGTTGCAGAGGCAACACGTGTTTATTTACGTAACGCATTCAACTCACCTGAGTACATGCGAATTTTATTCAAATAAAAAAGCCTGATTTCGTGGATCAGGCTTAAGTATTCATCAATTAGGAACCAATGAATGAAAACAAATTTAGCACAAGAGCCGCCAATCCCGCAAGGAGAGTTGGTTCGTTTTCCGAAGAAAGAGCGTAATGCTATGTCGGATCAATTATCAAAAGGCTTCATTATGAAAAGCCGTCTTTACCATTACGAGGTAGAGCCGTTCATTTCTGATGCTGCTAAAAACGTATATTCAGCGATTATGGGGTTTACTAACGGATTTAATAAGCCTTCTGATCACATCTCACATCGTCAATTGCAGGGCGGAAAGCTTAAAGGATCTAACAAGCTTAGCTCTGGAACAGTAACTAATGGTCTAAAAGAATTAACTTGGTTTGAAGTTGTAAGTGTTGTTGAGCGTAATAACAAATTAGGCAACAAATACCAGATTAATGAAGTGTCATTGGTAGATGCTTTTGAGAAGTTTAGCGCTTCAGAAATTAAAGCACTCCGCATCAATAACCGATGCGCTTCGATTAGTGAAGCGCTTCAATTAGTGGTGCAGTCCGCTTCGACTAGTGGTGCGGAAGGTGCTTCGACTAGTGGTGCATCAATAGAGTTTCTTTTTATAGATTCTTTTAGAAATATATTTATTAACTCGCTTCGCTCAAACAAACCACTTGAAGCTAGTTTTTATGTTTATCAAGAAACTCAAAAACAGATCATTCTTGAACAACAAAAACTGGAAGCTGAAGCAAAAGCTAAAGCTGAAAAAGAACGCAAAGACAAAGTACGTAAATTAAGTTTTGATGAAGTTATCAAACTCACTAAAAACACTTTTGCAAACCTTTGTGATCTTGAGCTATGGGAGCAGTTCGTAGCTAACCGCTCTCAACAAGCTAAAACTAAATTAACCAAGAATGCTTTGAATGTGATTTACAAGGACCTAAAAGCATGGGGTTTTGAAGCATCAAACCAGTCTCTTAAGACTGCAATTGCTGGCAACTATCAAGGCTTGTTCCCACCTAAACAACAAACTCAAGGTTTTGGAAATCAAAGCCAAGCTTCTACTCGCATGTCTGAAATTCAAGAGCTAATCGCACAAGAGGAGGCAGGCAATGAACAGTATGGTTTCTAATAATCAAAGAGCTGTGGCTCATATTAACTCTGCGAAAGTTGTGGCGATCTTCAAAGCAATTGCTCCTCGCTCTTTTGAAAAAACATTCGAAGGAATTGCAACTGAGCAAATCAATCATGCAATGAAACTCTGTCTTGATGGTCTTACACATGAGCAAGTGGACAAAGGCCTTTGTATGGTCCGTGACAATGGCTACTGTCCTGATCCTGCAATGTTCCGCAAATGGTGTTTAGGTATTGAAGGTTTTGGATCTGAGCAACAGCGTGCAATTGATTCCTACAAGAAGAAACATGCAGCGTTGATGAACATCATCAAGTGGCGTGAAAACCGCGACACAGTGATTACCAATGCTGAGAAAGAAGCATATGACCGTTGCTATGAAGGTTTTGTGAATCTTGAGTATGCAAGTAACTACGAGCGCGCATCTTACAACGTGTACGAAGCATTTAAGGAAAACTACACGGATGTTGTTAATGAACTAGTAGAGAAAGGTATTCCACAATCTGTATGGATTCGACCAGTAGAGATTGCTCGTAAAGTTGAGAAAAATACACCATGGCGAGAGCCTGAACCAGAAAAAACACCAGAGCAAAAAGCTCAAATGCAGGAATACATCAATCAACTTAAAGCTCTACTGAAACGCCCTGAAGGTGAAGATGGGGGGCTTGCATGAATCAACTCGAATTCTTATCTCAATTTAGCAATGCAGTTTTGAGTGGTGACAAGATTAGTTATGGGCACCACAAAAACCAAAGTAACCCACATATCGAGCCTTCCTTCCCATTCAATGAAAAGTGGCACAAGGCATGGGTAGAGAAACAAATAAAAAGCGGTGTTTTTAAAAATAGCAATGCCGTACTTGGAGGTGTTTCATGATGCTTTCAAAAATCAGAGAACAACTAGCCGTTGTGGCTCAACGTAATGGTCGACCACCTTATGATTTATGTGTGCTTAAGGCTGTTCAATTTGCTGTGATGAATGGCACTGATCACCCGCTTAAAGAGCATTTGAATAAGCCTCAAGTAGAGATAAAGCGAGTGTCGACTGTAAAAGGGCCCTCAGCTAAGTCAGGTCCTAAACGTGCTCAGGCAACTCCTGAAGAAATTAAAGAGTTATGTGAGTGGGTTGAAGATGAAGTAGGCCGTCAAGCAATGCTGGCTGAAAAGGCAGGCACTGCACCTTCGGTCCTATGGAGAATCAATAGAACTCAAACATGTACAAAGGCTCTATACAACCGTTTGATGACAGCTAGAAAAGAAATTGAAAAGCGCCAGAAAGGGAATCCACTCTTAAAAACCCGTAATGAAGCAATGGATAAAGGGTTGCCTTATTACACCGGAAGAGAGTGTGAAAAGTGCAAAACAACAACTCGCTATGTCACTTGCAATAAGTGCGTTCACTGCATGAATGAAGCTAATAAGCGCAAAAAGGAGATGGCAGCATGAGAAAGCGTAAACAGAATAAAGCTCAGCACTATCAACTCTCTTGGAATGTATTCAATGCAGTTGAAATCGTAGAGCAATACGAAAAGCAATCAGGTGATACAACCGGTCAATTGCCTTTACCAGTACTTATGAAGATTTACCAAGGTTCATTACTTACAGCTTTGCAGTTCGGGACTATTCCGAATCATCAGACTTATGGCGTGACTTTCTTTGCAAAGATCAAGAAGGATACAGGCGAGGAAGGGATTGTAGAGCGTGGATTCCGTATTGACACACCAATGAAGCTATCGGAGTTCATCAATGGCTATTCAGATTGCTATGTGAACAAAGGGCAAGGACTTAAAACCAAAGGATGGAAAGGCGCTAAGGAAGAGTGGCTATCAATGATGGATGAAGAGTTCAAAGGCGATACGTGTCTTGATGCGTGGGCAGTGGCTAATTGTTTGTATAAGGGGAAAGCGGCATGAGCAGATTACAGGTAGGCGGGTTGGCTTTGGTTATTAACTCATGTTCAGGTGCAAATGTTGGGAAGGTTGTTGAACTTCTTAGTCATCATGAGGCAGTCCGTTTTGATGATGGAGACGTTTGGGAAAACTGTTGGAAAGTAACTGGAGAAGGAATTAAAGGAACTGATGGTCAAGTTAAGCCTTGGGTTATTTCAAAAGCAGCTTGGCTTATGCCTCTAGGCGATGACAAAGGGATTGAACTCTACGGCTTGCGTGAAGAGATCATGACCAGACATGACAAGGAGGCGGTATGAACAAGAAAAAAGAGCCAGCCATGAGTGAGTTTAAAGAATTAGAAGCATGCCCACATGGTTATGACATTGCTTGTCTGATTTGTGGTTTTGGTACAGAGAATGGCAAGCGCGTTGATCGTAGAAAGCCTGTAGACCAAGTGTTTAGAGATGCATTTGAACATGGTCACGGCTTTGCAATGGTGTCAATTGAAGGTGTTGAGCATGTATCTCTTGCTCATGTAATTAACCCTTTCCCTTGTGAAGACCTAGGCGACGACTCCCACATAGAAAACCACATTTTGCCGAATTGCAAGGTAATTGGAGAATAAAAAATGACAACTATGTTTATTGATACAAATGGTGAGATGAGCTTTGTAGATAACGAGCGCCTTAAATTCATCATGCATTACCTGAAACAAGGCGCCGATTATTCTCTTGTTGCGATGAAGGATAGGAGATTTATCCGAGAAGATAGCGAGCTTTCTTTCACTGAAATCTGGATTCCAGCAGCAGAGCATCAACAAAGAAAGATTGATGAACAGCAAGCGAAAGTGGAGGGGCTAGAAGGCAAACTTAAACAGGCTTATGAAGATGTTGATACGTTTGCGACAGCACATGAAGCTCTTGAGCAACGCGTCGATAGAGATAGATCACTTATCCAATTCACACAAAAAGCAAATAAGGATTTGATCGCTGAACGTGACGAGCTGCAAAAACAATTCGATCAGCATGACAAGTTTCTACTTCAAAGAAATAAAGATGTTCAGGAGCTTTACGATATCAATGTGAAGCATGCAGCAGAAAAGGAAGAGCTGCAAAAGCGGGTGGACCTTATCCAAAGAAAACTTAACGCTGCCAAGGAAGGCCATTACGGTTTTAAAGATGAAGGTGCAGACATAGACAGCTTTATCTTTGATTTAGAGCAAGCGCTCAAGGGGGAAGGATGAATAAAACACAACAATTGCAGTCTGTAATGACTATCTGTAACGCCATTCTCTTTGCAAGTTTTAAGAATGGCTTCACAGGTATTTGCCTAATGATTTGCATGATATTCCTTATTCTTTCTGTTGTAAGGAGCGACCAATGACCACATTCAAAGAGGCTCAAAAGATTCAGTCACAAAAGGCAGCTCGTTCTAAGCGATTTAATAGAGTGCCTACAGAAGATCAAGAACAGATGACGCTCATGAGTTGGGCGCATCGTGTGAAGTATGGTTCAGGTCGTTTGAGTGATTACCTGTTCCACATCCCCAATGGTGGTTCGCGCAACATCATTGAAGCTGCAAAGTTTAAGAAGATGGGTGTGAAGGCTGGTGTTCCAGACCTTCAGCTTATCGTTCCCAATGGTCAGATTCATGGCTTATGGATTGAGTTAAAAGGCAAGAAAGGAAAGTTGCAACCAAGCCAGAGACTCATGATCCAACGCTTAGAAGAACAAGGTTACATGTGCAAAGTCTGCTTCGGTGCAGATGAAGCCATAGATGAAATTAAAAAGTATTTGATGATTTGAGGTGGCGTGATGGAAATATTTTTAGCAGTTCTTTTAGTGTTTTTTATCTTGTGGTCATCACCAAAAGGCGCAGTGGCATGTGCGGGACATGCATTAGTAATCACAGCATTTCTAGGCGCAATCACAGTAATGCATATTTACGGTTAAGGGGATAGGTATGAATGCGGCAGTAAATCACATTATGCAAACAACGGACTGGACTAAATACAGTCTAGAAGAATGGCTTTATCAATTTGGGGCTTGGATGTACTCAAATTCTGGAACTTGTGGAAAGAGCATAAACCCGATTGCTGTCGCTATGGATCAGGCAGCTAAGAAACGTAAGCAAGAGGTGAAAGGTAAAGATCAGATCATGGCAGATTGGTTGTGTTCTGATGACTCAATCACTCCTAAAGGGCGAGGCAAAGGAATTACTTGCGAAATCACAGACAATGAAGCACGTGCAGTTCAGCGTCTCATTCTGGATATGCAAGGGCAGTCAGAAATTCTTGATGAGTGGCTTGATGCGGTTATTGATCGTTACTTCTATGGCAATCCATTCTCAGCGTTAGTAAATGAAACGCGTACCTTGATGGACGCTAAGTTTGATGTCAAATGTGGGCTTGCGGCAATTCATACTCGTTACCCATTTATTGCTCACAGCGCAAAGATCAAAAGAGTTGATATCTGATTATTGATGTGACGTCATCAATGTTATATATTCGTGTTATAGTGGTGCGAAGTGTAAGTAAGGCATCACTGAATAATGTCAGACCTATTGCGCAACGGGATAAGCTCCGATTAATTAGGATTCTGGCTCCCAGATTTAAAAGCTCATCATCCGATGGGCTTTTTGCTTTTTGGAGGTTCACATGCTCCGAATAATTAAGCAGGTCTTTTGCATACATGTCTGGGAATATGGATCGGATTACAACGACGACCCAATCAAAGAATGCAGAAAGTGTGGAAAGATTAAGTGTTTGTAGTGATATAACACTAATATATCAATCACTTACATTACAATTGGGTATTGCATTTAATCAGAAAGAGCCGCAGTATTAAGCCTTAATATTAGTTTTAATAAGGTTTAGATATGACTGGCGTTTCTACATCAACTACAACATTCAATCAGATTTTTGGTTGGATTTTTAATAACCCCAACCAACCAGCAACAGGCTTAAGAGTAATTCCAGAATTAGCATTGAGCGAAATAGAGCAGGGTGCTATTGGTCAGCTTCAAGACTATTGCAAAAAACATGAACTTCCTTTGAATATTGAAAGCATTAGGGAAAATACGATTAGCATAAAAGTCACAGTATGAAGTTGTAAGTTTACATCCCTGTCGTTTGACGGGGTTTTCTTTTTTGGAGAGTACCATGGATGATTATTCAAGAAGAATGCAAGAAAGAATAAGAAAGGCGGATCGAGCAGACAACATTCATGGCTGCATCTGTTTGAGCTCAGTCTTGGTAATCTTAGGTTTAGCTGTCTATGGCGCTTATAAGCTAATAATGGGGTGAATATGGACACAATCGAAGCGAAGAAGAATTTAAATGCTTTGTGCAATGAAATAGAAAAGCTTCAAAATCTTTCACGTGGTTTGATGACTGCGAAAGAGATGCTTGATATTGACGCGAAGATTAAGCGACACAAAGACCAAGTGAAGAATATTAGAAGTAATCTTCATGCGTGATGCAAAGCGACTTGCAGCAATAAGAAAATTACCATGCGTTAGATGTGGATATTCTCACTCTCAAGCGGCTCATTCTAATTCTGGTAAGCATGGCAAGGGCAAAGGAATAAAAGCCTCAGATGCGTTTACAGTGCCTATCTGCCATAAATGTCATCACTTATTTGACACATACCAGCTAGGCACAAGACAAGAATCGGAAGTGATGTTTGATCAATGGTTAGAAAAAACAGAGCGCATGCTTAATCTTAAAGATAGGGAAGTTTTTTGATATAATTGATTCAAATAAACATTGGTGACTGCCATGCAAGAATTAAATAATTATCTCCATCGAAACTATGCCGTTATGGTTGATAAGCAGAAAGGTCGAGTAGGACAATTCTCAACATTTACAAAAAATGATGGCGAATACAATGTCTCTGTTCTTTTATCTTGTTTTGATGACAATGAGCTTGAAGAAGTACAGGTAAGCTTGAAGAAAGGCATGGATCGATGGACAAGCAGATTACTACCAAAAGACTTTGCCAAAGCAAAAGAGTTGCGTCTCGATATTGATGAAGTTTTTAAAGTAACTGTTGATAGGCTTAAGTCGGAATTTCAAGAGCAAAGTGGTAATGAGCTTGTAGATCGATTTGGTGGTAGAGAAAAGGTAAAAGAAGCTACTAAAACCAAAGCTATTGACGATGTTTACTGCTGGGAGCTTGAAAGATGGGTTACACATCCATACTGGGTTGCTAATTTAAAAGACAACCATACTGGCGTAACCCTTAGAGAGTTAGCAATAGCCGCAAAAGTCTAGAAAGAAAAGATAATCATTAAGCCACCCTCGGGTGGTTTTTTATTGCGAGGTCAAAATGAAAAGTAGTGATATTGCAAATGTAATCATCATGGTGGCCTTCTTTATTTGCATGGCTGTAATGAAGGTGTACGGAAATTAGTGAGGTCAAAATGGAATTCCGACAAGTTGTTAAGAACCATTGCGACATCAACTATGTAACTAATTATCTTAATAAGAATCACGCAGAAGCGGCAATTGAAGGAAAGCCGTTAGTCGTATTGATCGCACCTCAAGAGAAAGACAGGTCTAAGGCTCAAAACCGCTTGTACTGGATGTGGCTTCATACTTGGAGTGCTAAGCAGGGAACAGACAAAGACTACGAACATCTGTTCTTTAAGAAAAACTTCTTAGCAAAAATCTATGATCGCGATGACGTTGGCCAATACAAGAAAACATTCAAAGCTGTTAGAGAGTTGAAGGATTCTAAACATCCACTCTACCAAGATGTAGCAAGTGGCCTATGCGAGCTAATGAGCACTACAGATGCAAGCACAGCTCAATTCACTGAATACCTAAACGACATTCACGCATTCTGCAATAAAAACGGGTGTTATTTGGAAACGCCTGATGATCTTAAGTATGTGTTGGAGTAGCAATGAATCAATATCACTGGGTTGAATTGGGAACAACAAAGCCGCTTTACACTGTATTTGCTAAAACTGAAAAGCAAGCAATGTCAAAGTTAAGAAAATATTTAGCCAAAGTTGGCAAAGAAAAAATCGAATTAGCAAGAGTTATTGAATAGAGGCACCTATGGAAGAACAAATCAAAGGCGCAGAACCTTTAGAGAACGAGCGTCATGAAAAGTTCTGCCAAGCATTATTAGCAAGTCCTCAGTTCAGTATTACTGATGCTGGCATTGCCGCTGGATACAAACATCGTCAGAACTCTTGGGATGTTTATAAGATTCCAAAAGTACAAGAACGTATCAAATACTTGAAATCAATGCTCATGGAAGAATTGGGTGTTGATCAGCTTTATGTTGTTAGAAATCTCCGAAACATTGCCGAGCGTTGTATGCAAGCTCAGCCAGTACTTGATCGGGCTGGTGATCCGGTGTTGATTCTGGATGATGAAGGCGAGTTAAAAGCAGCCTACAAGTTTGACTCAGCAGGAGCTATTAGAGCAAATGAACTGCTTGGCAAACACACAGGTATGTTTAATGACAAGATTCAACATGAGCACAGCGGCTCAGTTGATATGAATTTAAAGGTGGTATTCGAAGATGATGGAGAAGCGAGTACCTAGTAAATTCAAGCCACTCTACAAGCACCTTGCAACTAATAAATTATTCTATGTATTTCATGGTGGCCGTGGTGGTGGTAAGTCATGGGAAATTGCAGACTTCTTATTAATTGAAGGCGCTCAAAGAAAGCACCGTATCTTATGTTGTCGTGAAATTCAGAAGTCAATCAAACAGTCTGTACACAAGCTCTTATCTGACCGGATTGTTTCTCTTGGCTTGGAAAGCTTCTACCAAATCCTTGATACTGAAATACGTGGGCAAAATGGCACAGAGTTTTCATTCTCTGGTCTACAAAATCATACTGTGGATTCTGTTAAGTCCTTTGAAGGTGCAACAATTACATGGATTGAAGAAGCCCAAACTGTAAGCGGCTATTCTTTGAAAATCCTGATTCCTACAGTAGTTCGTACTCCTAACTGTATGATCATCATGTCCATGAACCCTAAGCTGCCAAGCGATGCTGTTTATGCAGATTATGTGACAGTTAATCGAGATGACACATTGGTTGTTCAGATCAATTACACAGATAACAAGCACTGTCCGGAAGACTTAATCAAGCTTGCTGAGCAGATGCGTGATACTGATTACGATGAATATGAGCATATCTATCTAGGTAAGCCGAAAGAAATCGCAGATGGTGCAATCTACAAATCTGAGTTTGAGCAAATCAAGCGTGAAAACCGCATCTGCAAAGTACCTCATGATCCTAACTTGCTTGTTTATACATCTTGGGACTTGGGGATTCTTGATCCAACATCTATTTGGTTCTTTCAAGTCTACGGCAAAGAGATTCGTGTCATTGATCATTATGAGGCTAACAATGAGCCTCTGTCACACTATGCACGCATTCTGGATGAGAAAGCTAAAGAGCATGGCTATAAGTATGGCAAACACTTTGCACCTCATGATATCGCAGCACGTGACCTTTCAAGCGGTGTAAGCCGTGAAGAAACTATGGCTAAGCTTGGGTACAAAATGACTAAGGGGGCAAGACTTGGTGTTGAAGATCGAATCGAAGCAACACGCCAAATGCTCAAAAACGCATGGTTTGACGCTGAGAAATGCAAGTTTGGTGTCAGAGCATTACAAAACTACAGGCGCGAGTTTAACGACAAGCTAGAGCAATTTAAGGCTACTCCTGTGCATGACTGGGCATCACATAGCTCGGATGCGTTCGGAGAAGGCGCACTAAACATTAATAAGATGTGCGAGCCGACTAAATCAGCACCACCTCCACCTAAAGCCGCTTCATCTTGGATGGGATAAAATGGATAAAGACGAAAAAGTCGATAAAGACAAAATTGATATTCTCGCTCAAGCAAAGAAGTTTCGTTACGATGCACAAGACTATTGGAATGAAATTTATTGCCAAGGTCGAGAAGATAAAGAGTTTGTGACTGTAAAAGGTGCTCAGTGGGAACATGGTGCAATAGAAAAGCGTAAGCAAGAAGGTAAGCCCACTTTAGAGTTTAACCTTGTGCATACATATTGCCGCCAACAGGTGAACACTCACAAGCAAAACAGACCACAAATCCAAGTTGTACCGGTTGATGATGGTGCTGATGAAGATATGGCTAAGGTTCTAGGTGGTTTAATCAAGGACACTGAAGAATCAAGCAACTTTGAAGATGTAAATGACATTGCCGTTGAAAATGCTGTTTATAGTGCAGTTGGTTTCATTCGCATCACGGCTGATTACATTCATGAAAAGAGCTTTAATCAGGAACCAAAGTTCAAAGCAGTACATAACCCTGAAGCAGTCCTAATTGATCCGCTATCACGCGAAATGGACGGTTCAGACATGAGCAAAGCGCTTGTGTGTGAATGGGTGTGTAAAGACACTATCGAAAAGCAGTATGGCAAAGATGCTGTATCTGATTTTGAAATGGATGGTATCGAGAACTGGTTCAATGAAACTGAAAATACGGTGCTGATTGCTGAGTACTTCTATAAAGACGAAGTTAAAGACAAATTAGTGATGCTGGAAGATGGTACTACTGATTTTAGAACCGTCTTACTTCAAAGTTTCAGTGAAGAGGATTTAAAAGCATTCACTGTTAATGAGCGCGATACAACACGTACTGAAATTAAATGGGCTAAGTTATCAGGCTGCAAAGTTCTTGAAACTGGAGTATTCCCTGGCAAGTACATTCCGATTGTACCAGTCTATGGCGAAGTGATTTGGATTGGCGATAAGCGACACATCTTCTCACTAGTCCACTTTGCAAAAGATCCACAACGACTTTTCAACTATTGGAAGTCTACTGAGGCGAATATCCTTCAGAAGAACCAAGATGAATTATTGGTGGTGGATGAGCAAGCCATACAAGGGATTGAAGAATGGGAAAATCCATCAAGATATAAACATCTTCGCTACAAGTACATGGATGAGCAAGGAAAGCCGCGTCCAGCTCCTGCCAAAATTGGCTCAGCACAAGTTCCAGTCGGCATTTTGAATGCTTCAGAATCTGCAAAGGGTTTGATTGCAGATACCCTGAACATGCATGCTCCGCAAATGGGGCAAGATGTTAACCAACAATCAGGCCGTGCAATTGGCTTATTGCAGCGTCAAGGTGAAACTTCTCAATTCCACTTCCAAGACAATGACAATAAGTCTATTCGTCAATGTGGGCGCATTCTGTTGGGGTTATTTCCTGTTTACTATGACACTCCTATGGTTCGTCGCATTATTGGGTCAGATGGTGAGTCTGAGATGGCTAGGCTTAATGCCAAACCTCAAAATGAAGATGAACTCGCTAAAGCTATTGATGGAGTCTTAAATGACATGTCAATCGGTCGCTATGATGTTCGTATGGACACAGGACCATCATTCAATACTCAGCGTGAGCAGTCATTCCAGTTAATGATGCAGTTAGCCCAGTTTGCACCGAATATCATGCAAGCTGCTGGTGACTTAGTAATTAAAGATTCACCACTCTTGAATGCTAAGCAAATCGCAGAGCGTGTGAAGAAGATGATGCCGCCACAAGTGCTAGAAGAAGGTCAAATCAATCCGGAGCAAGCTAAAGCACAAATCACACAGCTTGATCAACTTGTACAGCAGCTTACTGGTGAGCTTGAAGTTCTACAGAAACAAGTGCAAGACAAAGTAGAAGACCGCAATCTTGAATTGCTTAAAGCACAAATCAATGCTGAGAAAGATTTGCAAGTAGCACAAATCAATGCTGCTAGCCGTGCAGATGTTGAGGAGCTAAAAGGTACAGTTGCTTTACTTAAAGAGCAAATTGGACTCAATCAACTTCCTCAGCAATGGCTAACACAAGGTGAATCAATTCCTGATTATGCAGTTGACCCACCACAACAAGATTATCCGCAGCAAGGTGTGTATGAGCCACCACCTCCGCAAGCGCCAAGCATTCAGAACCCTGCCGAACAGCAGGGTTTTTTAATGCCTGAAGAAACGGTTCAACAACAAGACTTCGCTCCTAGTCCTGATCAGACTGGGGAAGGCGCACAACTGATCGAAGGTGATTTATTGCCTAATTTGGAGCAACAAAATGGACCAGAATTCTGATACTCAAGACGTCGTTGGAACCACTGCAACGGAAAATACAAGTGCAGAAAGTCAAGAGCCAAATTCCCCAGAAACAGAAACTCAGGAACCTGAAGCAGGTGAGCTAGATGAAAATGGCGAACCTAAAAAAGAACCTGAAAAGCCAAAGCGGAACCGTGCACAAGAGCGTGTAGAGCAAGCTGTTAAACGTGCTTTAGAAGCTGAGCGAAAACTCAAAGAGTATGAAGCCCAGAAAGAAGCGCCTAAAGGCGAAGCTAAGCCAGCTAAGCCACTAATCGAAGATTTTGAATCATATGAAGAATGGACTAAAGCCCATGATGAATATGAAGAAAAACTAGATGAATGGAGAATTAGTGAGGCTGAGCGTCGCATTAGTGAGAAGCAAGGTAAAACCAAGTCAGAAGAAGCTAAAACGCAGCGTCAAGCTGAGTTTGAGTCTGCAATGGCTGAGTTAGAGGATGAAGGCTACGATGCAACCGCATTAAACCAGAAGCTCGAAACTTTACCACCACTTCCATTAGATCTAAATGAATTTGGTTTGAGCGCAAAAGAAACCTTAATTGTTGCAGCCAAATTGATTGAAGACACAGATCTCTGGATGGACCTTTCACAAATGACCGCAGTTCAAGCTGCTCGAAAAATTGGACAAGAGATTGATAAACACATTTCTAAGCCAACGCCACCTCCTGTTTCAAAAGCTCCACCACCAATAAAACCTGTCCAAGCAAATGCGCCATCAGCGAGAGATCCATCAAACATGAGTGACTCTGAATGGCTGGCTTACCGAAACAATCAACTTAAATCTAAAAAAGCGAGATAAATAGATGGCTAACCAATTTCAAAATATGACGGAATACACTCGTGAATTTGGGCGTATTCTTCATAACAAATTAACTTTAATTCCTCGTGTAACTCATGGTTATGATGACCGTTATGCGAAAACTGGGGCAAAGATTGGCGATACTTTAAAAATTCGTCTTCCTAACCAATATTCAGTTAGTACAGGGCGTGTGGCTGTGCCGCAAGATGTTGTGGATTCATCTGTAGATCTGAAGGTAAACAAGCGCTATAACGTTGCTACTCAAATCGACACGCAACAATGGGCTTTAAGCCTAAATGATTGGTCGCAAGAAGTAGCGACACCAGTTGCAACCCGTATTGCTGCTGAAGTTGAAAAGGACATGTTCCTTGATGTGGTTTGTGAAACCTATAACCAAGTAGGCACACCAGGAACCAACCCTTCAACTATGGCGACATATTTGGCTGTAGGGCAACGACTAGATGAATACTTATGTCCTATGGATTCTGATCGTTCCTTGATTATTTCTCCTGCGGCAAACGCTGCGGCTGTTGACACATTCAAAGGCTTATTCCAGTCTTCAGAGCGTATTGCGGATCAGTATGAGCGTGGTGCAATGGGCCAAGGTCTAGGCTTTGAATTCTATCGTTCAGGTCTTGTTGCAACAATTACTACTGGTAACAAAACTACTGGTGTGACTGTTTCAGGTGCGAACCAAGCAGGCTCAACACTGTTAGTTGGTGGTTTAACAGCTGGTGACACATTCAAGCGTGGGCAAGTGTTTACAATTGCGGGCGTTAAGGCAATCAACCCAGAAACCAAAACTGCTTACAGCTATGATCAACAGTTCGTTATCACTGCGGATGTGACTGCTTCTGGTGCTACTGCATCATTAAGTATTGCACCTCCAATTAAACTTGGTAGTTCTACTGGTGATGTTAACGCACGTGACACAGTGAACTCGTTACCTGCGGCAAGTGCTGCACTTACTTTTGAGGGTGCTGCTAGCTCAACGTATCGTGTTGGTCTTGGCTTCCATAAAGAAGCAATTGCCTTTGCAACTGCGGATTTAGTTCCTTTGGATGGTATTAACAATTCTTCTGCAACGATTGAAGGCCTTCGTGTTCGTATTGCCCGTGGTTCAGATATCTTGCAGGACTACAACCTTGCGCGTTTTGATATTCTGGCTGGTTGGAAAGTTATCCGTCCAGAGTTTGCAACACGCTTAGCGTTAGCTAACTAATACCAAATTGACGACAAATGCCCGCTTTATGCGGGCGTCGTCATTTTTGGAGGATTGAAATGTCAAATGAATACCCAAAGATGCTCTACAAGGGCGACAAAGTTAATTTTGAATACACCACTGCCAATTCAGTAGAACATGAAGAAGATTTAAAAGAAGGTGGTTGGATTGAACATCATGAGTTGGAAGAGCCAGTAAGTATTGGTGAGACTGATGATTCAGCAGACGACGTAAAAGAAATTGATTTGGATGCTTATGTTCTGGTTGAGCAGTTTGATGAAGTGTCAGGAAAGCTCATTGAGGCAGAAGAGCAACTTGCGGCGGCAAAAAGCGAATTCCATTCGCGTATTAATGATCTTCAATTAGAAAAGCAAAAACTTGAAGAAGAGTTAAATGCATTACCTGCTGCCACAGGCGTTCCGCAAGAAGTTTATGACGCTGTTTATCAAGAGCGTGAACAACTCCTTAAAGAAAATGCCACTCTCCAATATTCTGCAATGGATGCTACTGAGCTGAAGGCTGTTTTAGAGGAGAAAGGCATCAAATACGGCTCACGTGATGGTAAAGACGTGTTGGTAAAACTGGTGCTAGACAGTGAATACAACCCTCAAGACGAAGAATGAACTACTCATTCAAGCATTAATTCTTGAAGCATGGACCAGAGGAAGAAATGAACGCAAGCAAAATCGCAGAAAATGCAATGAAGCATCTCGGAATCTTGGCTAGTGGTGAAAGTGCTTCAGGTGATGAATTGATGGATGTAATAGAAGCCCTAGAGGGGCTTCTTGCACAATGGGCTACAAGTAAGTTGTATGTTTACAAAGCCAATCTCTTAACATTTGAGCTCACTAAGGGCATTGGTACTTACTACATTGGTGTGGTTGATGATAAGTGCTGTAATTACCAAGTTACTTGCTGTGATGAGGTCGTGACGTCACTGCCGGACATTGAATCAGAGATTTCAATGATTTCTGATACTGCTTGGCTGGATGATAAAGAAATCAAAATCATCCGTGATTTGAATAACACTTCCAATAGTCGCTATGTGCCTGTGTGGTATCGCAAAGACTATCCAAATTGGGAGTTCCATGTTTTAGAGTCAGCAAAAACGCTAATTCTAAAAACCTATACGCTGCCCCACAAATTAAAGCCAAAAGATGAGCTTCAGTTCCCACCAAATTACAAGCGACCTCTAGAGCTAACATTAGCTTTAGAAATTGCCCCAATGTTCGGGACTGACCCTCCTGTGCGTTTAATTCAAAACCAAGACAATGCAATTGAAATGCTTAAATCAAGCAATTCAGTTCCAGCCTATTCAAGCAATGATTTACCTGTAGGAGTTAGATGTTATGGCGAGTACCATCATTGATATTCCTATTGTTGGGCAAACCTATCACTTAAAAGATTGGGCAGTTGACTGCCAACGCACACTAAACCTTTTCCCGCAAGTAGTTGAAAGTGGAAATGCGCCACAGGTTGCCGCATTACTTCCAACATCTGGCTTAGTAAAAAAGTTTGAGTTTGATAGTTATATCCGCGGCTTATATGCCATGAGCGACCGATTCTTGGTAGTTGCGGGTCAGAGACTTTTATCAATCCGATCTGACAATACTGTTAAAGATTTGGGTGAAGTCACAGGAATTGGCCGAGTTTACTTTGCTGATAACTCTGTTCAAGTAATGATTGTAAGTAACAACACCTACAGTTTTGACCTTAAAACTAGTGCATTAACAAAGCTTGAGCTTGGAGATTTCTTTGGGGCTTCAGACGTTACTGTACTTGATTCACGATTTATTTGGACTGTTCCTCAATCTGGCCGAATTCAATGGTCAGATCTACTGTCAACTAAAACCACTGCATTAAGTTACGCCACTGCCGAAGCTAAATCTGACAATCTTGTCCGGACAATTGAAAACAACGGTCTACTTTGGCTTATTGGTGAAAGAACTACAGAGATATGGGGTTCTACTAATAACAAGGACTTGCCATTTCAGCGCATGGGTGGTGGTGTAATTAAAACAGGCTGTGTTGCTCCAGCATCTGTTTGTCAGTTTGGTAGTAGTCTTGCATGGGTAACTAGAACAGAGCATGGGCAGGGTCAGATAGTAATGACAGAGGGATATTCAACCACAAGAATATCTAACCATGCTATCGAAACCGATATCACTAGTTATCACAACATACAAGATGCCTACGGATTTGCATATCAAGAAAATGGGCATGCGTTTCTTCTGATGACATTCCCAAGTGCTAAAAAGACGTGGTGCTACGACGACTCAACCAAAATGTGGCATGAGCGTAGTTATTACAATCCTAAGACCTACGAGCATGAGCATCATCGCGCTTTTGTGCATTGCTTTTTTAGCAGCATGCAATTAGTAGGTGATCGCCAAAACGGCAAGATCTATCAGCTCACTCAAAACAGTAATACTGATGACGGGGAAACAATCGTTCGTGAACGAATTACACCTGTCGTCAACCCAACTACAGATCGCTGGATCTTCCGTCATTTAGAAGTTTTAGCCCAAGTTGGTCAGGAAACAAATACAAAACCTCAAATCATTTTAGATTGGTCAGATAACCGAGGTCGTACTTGGTCTTATTCACGACAAATGGATTTAGGCGGAATTGGCGAATATGACAAGCGATTGATATTTAAGCGACTTGGACAGTCATTTAATCGTGTTTTCCGCTTGAGGTTTACAGATGCTTCAAGAATTGTAGTGCTTGGAGCAAAAGCAAAGGTGAGCCAATGAACTTAGAACCTCCTTTCCAGCATCCAATGTATATAAATGGGCAGATGACACAACCTTGGCGGGCCTATTTTGATCAAGTCACTAAGTTGCTAATCAAATTAAATGAGGCAAGTAATCCATGAAGCACTTCCAAAAGATTGATGAAGGGATTGATGTCTCAACCTTAATGAAAGAGTTGGATGCTAATCCTGATTTATGGGATGCAAACAATTTACGTAGAACAGCAAAAAGCACACCGCACTCCCAGATGTCAGATATTTGGGTTCGCTACAACGATGTGAAGCCATATTTAGATGCAGAAGATTTAACAGGCTTCAATGATCCTCATTTACCAGTCTGGTATCCAGCTTTTGAAGAACTACCATCATTAAAACCAATCATTTTTAAGCTAATGGCAATGGTTGAGGGGGAAATGCTTGGTGGAGTTCTGATTACTCGTATTCCTCCTAATCACGGTATAGCTCCACACACTGATTCAAGTTGGCATGTTGATTATTTCGATAAGTACTACATAAGCCTGCAAAGCGAAGAAGGTGCAAACTTTTGTTGTGAACATGATGGAATTGCAGAGTGTTTGAATCCAAAAGTTGGTGATTGCTGGCTATTTGATAACCATAAAAAACACTGGGTTGAGAACAATAGTAATAAGGATCGCATAACACTCATTGTTTGCATCCGGACACAGAGAGAAAAAGCAAGATGATTAATTTAAAAGAGATTTACGACTTAGATCAAATTGAATTTGTGCCGGTTGCTGAAGGTGATGCACCTGAAGAAAATTCAGAAATTTACATTGCTGACAACATCTTTACTAAGCAGATGCATATCAAGCACGAAGGGATGTTTATTCCTCAGCACTCACATTCATATGAGCATATGTCGATGCTTGCGCATGGTTCTGTACGCGTTTGGCAGGATGGCGTCTTTACTGGTGATTATGAAGCTCCTGTGGGAATTAAGATTCCTGCAAATGTAAAGCACACTTTTATGAGTCTTGAGCCAAACACAATAATTTACTGCATCCACAATATTTCACGATCAGGTGAAGTTGATGTGAATGAAGAGCATCACTTGTTGGAGGTTTAATTATGCCATGGGCCGCAGCAGCTGCGATTGGTGGGGCAGCATTATCATCTGCCGCATCAAGTAGTGCAGCAAGAAAACAAGCAAAAAGTGCAGATGCAGCAACACAAGTTCAAAAGGATATGTATGACCAGACTCGTAAGGATTTAGATCCTTATCGAGAAGCGGGTAGCACTGCATTGGGTCAATTAATGGGCCAGATGGGTGAAAATGGGTACTTCAACCAGACATTCAATGGTCAAGATATCTATGATGATCCATCCTACAAATTCAGATTAAATGAAGGCTTAAACTCCGTCCAATCAGGTGCCGCATCACAGGGTGGTTTACTGAGTGGAGCAACCCTTAAAGCTCTAAATAACTATGGTCAGGACTTTGCCAGTCAAGAGTATTCCAATGCATACAATCGCTTTAATGCAGATCAAACCAACCGATATAACCGTCTAGCTAATTTGGTGGGTGTTGGTCAGAACGCAGCAGCACAGACTGGTAATGCTGGCTTACAAACAGGGCAAGCTATTGCTAATAACACAATGGCAGGTGCTAATGCTTCAGCAGCAGGAACAATTGCAAGCGGCAATGCTTGGGCTAATGCTGCTCAACAGCTTGGAACACTTGGCTCGGCTTATATGAATAATAGGAAGGCAGGAGTAACCTAATGGCTATCGATCCGTCTATTCCATTGCAAGCTCGCGGAGTTGATGCAATTCAGATGCTTGCCGATGGAGATAAATTATCTCAGTTATGGCGTCAACAAAAGTCAGATCAAGAGCTAAACCGCATCTACAATGAGTCACAAGGTGATGTAAACAAGATGCTTAGTCTTGGTCAGCAATCGCCTTTAGCTCGTCTTATTGTTCCTCAAATCCAAGCACAGCAAATGGCAACGCAGAAGAACGCGCTTGAAATGCTTAAGTCACAAGCAGAGATTGGGAAAACTAATAGTGAATCCACAAAAAATAATGCCCAAGCAGGTGGGTACACATTGGATAACTCTCAAAAAAAGTTTGGGGCTATACAGGGTGTTTTTCAGCAGGCTGCTATGACGGGGGATAAAGGTCAAGTCTTGCTTGGGCTTGATGCTCTTCAAAGATCTGGTGCAATTTCGCCAGAAGATTATGCTCACAACTTTTCCATTATTCAGGCAATGACGCCAGAAGATGTGAAAAAGTATGCAGGTGGTATCGCATTTTCTAACAAAGACACTGCACCATATTTATATCAAACCAAGAACAACGAAGCAGACAACTCTACTTCAATTGCAAACAACATCCGAACGACAGATGCATCACGATATGCAACTGACACCTCAGCGTCTACAGCTGACAAAAACCGAGCTCAAGACAAAATTCTAGCAGAACAAAAGATTGCTTTAGAGCGCGGTGAATTTGAGACAATGACTGGAACTGATGGTAAAGCTTATGCGGTTTATCGTAATGGACAAGTCGAACCCTTGCTGCTTAAAAGCGGTGAGGCATTTACTCCTCAGCCTAAAGGTAATAGTGGACAGCCAAAATTAAGTGATAAAGCACTTCAATTAGTCAACGATTTGAATGTCCAGCTCTCTACAGCTAGTCAAAACTCTGGCAAGATTAATGGCCTTATCAGTGATGTGCAAAGCGGGCGATTGAATCTGAGTGCAGCTAACCAGTTGGGTGCGAGAGCCAAAAATATGATTGGCTTATCTGATGAAAATAGCCGTGGAGTTGAGAACTTCCAGACAGCTTTAAACCAAGCAGTTAATGATGTTCTTATGATGGCTAAAGGTACGCAGACAGAGGGTGATGCTAATCGTGCAGCTCAAGTAATTGCAGCAAACCCACCGCGCGATAATGCAGCAGCATTACAAGCATTACAACGACTAGCCGCAGTTCAAAATAATACTGTTGCTGTTCTAAATCAGAATATTAATGGTATCTATGACAACTACGGATTGCCTCGTTCGCAAGGTGCTACTAAACAGACAGCTCAAGCAGGTGCCAACCAAGCCAAATTGAACAATATTCTGTTTGGTAAATAATTGTGCTATAAATTCCCTCATCACGGTGGGGGAACCTATAAATGAAAAAGACTTTCATAACTATATTATCTGTAATATTTTTTTCTGGATGTGCTAATAATTTTACAGAAACATACAAGCCTTATGATGGATTAAAAACATTGTCTCCATTGGACAAAAAGGAAAGCATTGAGATAATTGATGTAAAAGAAAATCCAGACGGGCTTAAGAAGATCCTTAGAGAGGGGTTTTCACCTATTGGAAGTTCCAAATTTGTTGCAAGAGATATGTCCCAGCAAATTGTAGACATAGAGAAACAAGCTAGAGCGATTGGGGCTAAAGTTGCTATCTTAGAAAAAAAAGATGCTGGAAGTGGAACAATAGTTCAGCCATATGTGGCCCCAACTCAAGTAACCTCAACTACCAATTTGCATCAAAATATTTATAGCAATAAGGGGTATTTAGGAAATATAAATGGCAATTCGACCACATCAAGTTATGGTACAAGTACTCAATATGTTCCAGTACATGTGAATTATAAAGAATACATTGTTACTTACTATTCCAAGACTCCAAATAATATTGGGCTTTACGTCGATGACCTTAGTGACAATGAAAAACAGTTAATCGGCAGTAATACTGGTGTTAAAGTAATTGCAGTAATTGATAATTCTCCTGCATATTTTGGAGATATTTTACCTAATGACTTAATTTTAGAAGTAAATGGAAATAAGTTAACTGGGGCAAAAGGATTCAATAAGGTTAATGGCGAAATATCAAAAGGCAAAGTTGATTTAATGATCTTAAGAAGTTCTAAAGTGATTAGCAAACAAATTGAATTAAATTAATTTCTTTATGAAATTACAGCCGCCTTCGGGCGGTTTTTTATTGCCCGAGGAAAAGTTATGGCATCAGTTCAAAATTACATGCAGCTACTAAACAACCCTAATGCTAGACGTATGCTTGATTTGATTGCTAGTGCTGAGGGCGTTAGTCATGGCTACAACACTTTGTTTGGGAATCAAAAAGTTGATGATCTATCAGCACATCCAAACATAAGAAAAGCCTTTAAACAAACTGATGGAACTACAAATTACACAACAGCCGCTGGTAGGTATCAATTTCTAAAAGGCACATGGGATGGATTGCAAAACCAACTTGGGCTTAGGGATTTTTCGCCACAGTCTCAAGATATTGGTGCACTTGCATTGTTAGCTCAAAATGGTGCTCTTCCTTATGTTCTTAAAGGTGATTTTGGCACCGCAATTAAAAAGTCTGGTAGCACTTGGGCTTCATTACCTTCATCGCCCTATGCCCAAAATAAGCGGTCTTGGGGCTTTATAAATAAAGAGCTTGGAGCAGACTATCAGCCAGAAAGCCGCTATTTAAATCAAGATCAAATTGCCAAAGTTCTGCCTCAGTTGGGTAAGTCCAACAATCAACCATCACGCTATTTATCCAACGATCAGATTGCAAAAGTATTACCTCAGATTGCAAATAAACCACAACAAGATAATGGACGTTACTTATCTGCCGAACAAATTTCCCAAGTTTTGCCACAACTGAGTAGAGGTTAAAATGGCTAGTCAAAAAGATATCTCAACTCGAATTGCAGACGCAAAAAAAGAAGGCTACACAGACGAGCAGATCTACTCAAGCCTAGCTTCCAATGATGGATTTGGTAAGCGCATCACAATGGCAAAGAAAGAAGGATTTTCAGATGCTCAAATTGCACAAAACCTTGGCTTAAATTTGCAAAAGGATTTAGGTCAACAGCAACCCATTCAAGTTTCAGCAACTCGACAGCCTTTTGATTGGCAAGCTGCTCAAAAACAAGCTATGCAAAAACAAGCTAAGGCGGCTGGCCCTACACATTTTTGGGAGTCAGCATTACTAGGTGCTTCTGACCTTGGTGCTGGTGTTGTTCAAGGCTTTGCTTATGCTGGCGATAAGCTAGGCCAAGGTCTGAATGCCACGCTGGGAACCAACTTTGACACAGGGTCTTATGATCGTTTTACAAATCAACGTAACGACATTCAAGACTTTCATCAAGCACGACGACAACAGGCTGGGCAAGGCTATGATGTAGCACGCTTAGGTGGTCAAATTGCTGCTACTGCTCCATTAGGTGCATTGGGACGTGGCTACCAAGGAGCAGGTATCCTTTCAAAAGCTGGTGCAGGTGTTGCAGCACAGAATGCAGCAGTTGGTGCGGCTATTGGAGGTGCTGGCTTTGCTGAAAATGGCAAGCAACGACTAGAAAATGCAGCATTAGGTGGAATTGGTGGTGCGGCGGGTGCAGCAATTGGAGAAAAGGTTGGACAGGGCATCTCTAAGGTTGCTAAATCAGTTAAGAATGCAGGAGCTAAAACAGCTCAAGCAACAGCCCAAGCCATTGATAAAAACCTTGATGATGCTTTGCGCCAACAAGGTATGTCTCTCAGTGATTTATCTGATGATGTTGTAAGAGGATTACGCAAAGAAGCTACAGACGCTTTGAAGGCTGGCAAAAACCTTAACCCTCAGGCAGTGGCTAGAAAGGCTGTTCTTGATCAGGTAGGAATTAAAGGCACAAAAGCACAGGTGAGTGGGAATGCTCAGCAATGGCAAAAAGAAGCTGAACTAGCAAAGATCCAGAATGTTGGTGCACCGTTACGGGAAAAGTTTATAGAAGATAATAAGCAATTGGCAAATTTGCTTAATGTCGCAACTTCTCGAACTGGTGGTAAAGCAGTGGATCAAATGGGAGCCATGCAGGGAGTTGTAAGCTCACTTGGTGGGCAGCTTGATCAGAACAAACAATTCATTAATGCAGCCTATAGCTCTGCTAGAAAAGCACCAGGCAATGATGTTCTTATTGATGGGGCTGGATTGGCTAATGATGTATTCACTCGACTTGATGATCAGGCTTTAATGTCCTATTTGCCTTCAGATATATCAAAAAAGATTGTCGATATCTCCAAGAACCCTGACAAATTCACCTTAAAAAAAGGTGAGGAGCTTATTGGAATACTAAATGACCATTTCAAAAGCTCTTTTCAATTAGGGCAACCAACATCCACAACAAGAGCACTTGGTACAGTACGTGAAGCATTGGATGGAAGAGTTCAAGAAGCTATGAGTGGAATATTAACTCAGGGCAGTAATGATGCGGCTCAAGCATACCAGTTTGCGAGGCAGGCATATAAATTTAATGCAGACCAAACAAATGCTATTCCTCTACTACAGAACATTAGAAAGGGTGTTGAGCCTGACAAACTCTTTAGTAAGCATATTCTTAATGGCAATGTTAATGAGCTTGAAAAAACTATTGAACTGTTGAACAACGTAAATCCCCAATCAGTGGCAGATATCAAGCAACAGGCTCTAGAGTTTATTGCGGGTAAGGCTATCAATCAGAATGGTCAATTTAGCCCTGCGGGTATGAAACGTGCTCTTGATGGGATTGGAGATAGAAGATTGTCAGTGTTGTTTGAGCCTTCAGAACTAAAGAACATTAAGAACATTAGTAAAGCTGGTGAATATCTAGTTACACAGCCAGCCCATTCTTATGTAAACAATTCTAATACTGCGTCAGCAAACATGAACCGTTTAATGGACTTTTTTGGTAATTCAAAAGTTAAAGCGGTATTAAATCTACCTTATCTTAAAAATTATGTAGTTGATCCAGTCGCAAACTATGGGAATAGTCGAGCTGTTAACAACTCACTCCGTCCAGATGTTTCAGGTGCACCAATTCCTCCAAAACCACCAACGCCACAAGAACAAACCCTAATAGATCGGTTGGTCCAAGCGGGTTTGCTTGGTGGCGCAGGCTCAACAAGACAGTAAAACTTAATCAATCTCACGACCTCCTTCGGTAGGTTTTTTATTTGAGGTCCTTTATGTACCCATTAATGACCAATGTCACAGCGCAGTTTGTTGATGACTACGGAAAGCCTGTGGCAGGTGGAAAGGTTTGGACTTATGAGTCTGGCACTACAAACCCAAAGACCACTTATGCAGATCCAGACGGGACATCAGCAAACACTAATCCTGTAATTCTAGATGAAGCAGGCCGTGCAAATATCTATCTTGAAGATGGGGCTTATCGGGTTCGGGTTTTATCCGCTGATAATGTTCTGATTGCAGACGTAAACAAGTTATCCCGTTATGTCACAAGTACTGAATTGGATGAGTTTATCCAGCAAGTACAAGATGGCCTTGATGAGCTGAATCAGGTTAAAGAATCGCTCACCACCATTGTAGAACAAGAGATTCAATCACAAAAGGGTGTTGCAGGTGGTTTAGTTCCGCTGAATGAAAGCGACAAGATTGATCCTCTATATATCACGAAGAGCGATGCCCTTGATCTTGATGACACTAATACTTTAGCCACATCAAAGGCAGTTAAAGCACTTCAAGACACAAAGCTTAAGAAAGCAGATCTAGCAACAGGTACTGCTCCTATTTTCGCAGCACGTGCGATGGGTTCTTTCTCTGGAACAGCAACAAAAATAGGTACAGGTGGTAATTTTAAAGCTGTCACCCGTATTGGATTGGGAAATTTTGAAGTTGAGCTTGATACCGCTATGCCAGATGCGAACTATCGAGTTTTTCTCACAGCTTCAAATAATGGTGGGTCAGCAGCGCAAAGCGCAAGTATCGATTACTCGTTTACTCAAACAACTACAAAGTTCCGAATAGTTTGCACATACGGTGGCGACAACACCCTTGGCAAATTTGATCCAGATCGAACCGATTTCCTAGTTATTTAACAACCACCGAAAGGTGGTTTTTTTATGGGTGCAAATCAATGGCAACAGCTTTGACATCTCAATACACACGCTTCACTGACCGTTGCAATAAAGTCTTGGCTGGTGGCGTTGTAAAAACCTTTGAACCAAATTCATTAATACCAAAGATTACTTATCAAGATCCGTTAGCGACAATTCCGAACCTACCTGAAGTAATTCTTGATTCAACTGGGCGAGCTCAAATTTATCTGCTCGGCGATTATCGAGTGCAAGTCTACAGCAACGATGGCACCTTAATTGAAGATAACTTGCTAGTAGAACAAGCCGTGGTTCAGCGTGATTTCAATGAGCTATCACAAGATGTTCAAGAGCAGGTTGACGCAGCAATAGCAACGATTCAGCCTGCTGTTGATGAAGCTGTAGCTAATTCAGGGAACATGATTGGTGCGGCTGATAAAGCTGCTCTAGATCTAATTACTACTAAGCCAGTTGGTCAGCAAGCAATGTTAGATAACGGTGATATCTATCGCTGGAATGGCACAGCATGGATCTTTACAGGTCTTAACTATTTAGGATTGATTAACAGTCTTATTCGTAGCACTGATGCAAGCATTCCGCCATTAATATTGGTTGATGACAAAGGATGGTATTACGGTGCTTGTTATACCGATGGTTCAGTAGAAACACCGTTATTCAAAATAGACAATTCCTATCCAGATGGTTTTATCGTTCTTGATGAAAAGGGATGGGTCTTACTAGAGCAAACAACATCAACGAACTTCACAAAAGACTGGTCACAGAAGAAGTTCTTGCTGTTTGGTGACTCAATCACAGAAACATCAAATGTAGAAGCGGGGATTTATAATTCTTTAGCATTCCGCCAAAACTGGTTCCTGTATGCATATGCAATGCTTGAGGTTAAAGATTTCAATAACATGGCGCGTTCTGGTGCTTCTTATCGTGAATATGTTGGTCAATTAAATTGGCAGAAAATTAGCTATCAGGTAAGCACCGCCATAAGTACAGGATTCACTCCTGACATCGTTGTAATAGCATGTGGTACTAATGATGGTATAGACAATCTTGGCGATTATGACACAGCAATGAGTAAAAACATTGTTGACTTAAATATGTCACTAACCGCTGAAGCTCTGAGAAAGAACCTTTATACAATTTCTCAAGCATATCCAAATGCAAAACTATTCTCATGCTTGCCTTTGCAACGTGCAGACGCTGAAACATCTACACGGCAACCGCTTCTAGACCTAATCCGCAAAATGTCAGGTCGCTATGGGTTCACTGTAATCGATTGCCATAACGAGACTGGGATCGTCAAAGACTTTGAAATCTGGAACGCATCAGGACGAGATCTTGTTGATGGGCTACATCCAAAAAACACAGGTCAAATAAAACAAGCCAAAACTATTTCCGCAAAAATTAAATCTAATTACCAGTTGCAAGTGGGGTAAGTCATGCCAGCAATTATCGTTAAAGGAAACTACCGAGACAAAGCGATTCGGTTCTTACCTCCAAATACTACAAATCTTCTGTACTGGGGTATGTACGGCAAAGATGTAGGATTTACTACTAAAAACCATAAAGACGGATCAACAATCACAGCAATTGGTGCTCCTGTTTATCCAAATAACTACTATGCAACATTTAAAGGTGGAACCAATTATTTAAAAACAAATGTCATTCAGGTTGCGAATATGACATTTATTTGTGCCTTTAAAGTGGACACAGAAGTTGCAATTGATTTGATTTCAAATTACGCATCACCAGGGCAAGGTGGAACGCCTGCAAGTGTCCGTGGATGTGGCTTGGAACTACAAGTCGCACCGGCTGGTGATAACAAACTAAATATTATTGTGAATGGTAGTGTGAATATTGGTGGTACAGATACCGCAGCACCTTCAACGATCATTGGTAGTTATACGGTTGGGACATGGTGTTGTATCGCTGGCACTGTAAATAGCACAACTGGTGTGAGAACCATTTACAACCTTACAGCAGGCACTTCACAAGCACAGACAAATACTAACCCTATTGCATTAGGTACAGCTGCATTGCAGATCGGCAGTAAATTAACAACACCTACTACTAATGATGTCTCGATCTTATTTAGTGGGATCTATGGCGATGTTAAAACATTTCCAGAATTGCAATCAATTTATAACACCATGAAGGCTGTAGTAGCTGATTATGGCTATCCAATCTAACTAAACACCATAAGCCCTAGCAGTCGCTAGGGTTTTTTATTTGCCTGAATTTAGGGGGACACTCATGCAAGAGCATGAAAAAGTTGCACTTCAATTAATCTTAATGGGAGTAGTAATTGCTATGGCAAAGGTACTCGTAAGCACAGAAAAACATACATGGCGTGTTGTATTGGGTCGGGCGATATTAAACGGCTTCACAACGCTTGGCGCTGGCGGTGTATTAATCTGGATATCAGATTTAAGTATGTTGGGAGTTCTTGGATTAGGTGCATTTCTAGGGACATTAGGTAGCCAGTTTGTAGAGGCGCAGGCAAGTAAGTTTGTAAAAGACAAGGTAAAGCCTAATGAAGATCAGTAATGTAGGAATCAATTTAATATCAAGCTTTGAAGATACTCGAATCAAAGCTTATGACGATGGTGTTGGAGTCTGGACCATTGGCACAGGCACCACAATTTATCCAAATGGCTTTAAGGTTAAGAAAGGCGATACTTGCACACCTGAGCAAGCTAAGGCCTACTTTAAACACGACTTGGCTAAATTTGAAAAGACTGTAAATGAATCGGTCACTGTATCTTTAACTCAAAATCAGTTTGATGCTTTGGTATCGTTGACTTACAACATTGGTTCAGGTGCTTTTAAGAATTCAACTTTGCTTAAATTGCTAAATAAAGGTGACTTATTGGGCGCTGCTGATCAATTCCTTGTCTGGAACAAAGCAGGTGGAAAAGTTATGAAAGGTTTAGTTCGTCGCCGAGAAGCAGAGCGTGCACTCTTTTTAAAGAAGTAACTATGAAATGAAGGCTTACTTATTAATCTTAGGTAAGCCTTCCCAACTAAAATAATTCTGTGTTAGTTTGTCTCTTGTCATTGACCAACCACGGTTAGGCAACCTACAGCTACCCACAGCAATTTTATGCTTTCCAAACTTCTCGACTACTTGTTCAATGGTTGTCATTAAATTCTCGTCCTTTTCGACCTTATTCCAATCTGTTAGCAGATCGTAATTAAAGGTATCTTTAGGCTCCAAGCCTGTCAAAATAACCCCGCATTTCTTATATTCAATTCCCCGCGCATATAGATGCCTCATTAGAAAAGTGGCTATCTGCACCATTGTTAAAACATTATCAGTTGGTACGCCTACTGGAAAAGTATGTGACCTATTAAAGAAAGGTCTATGCTTATCGAAGGGATTTGATTGAGCAAAAACAATAATACATCCACACAGTAATCTGTCTTTTCTTAACCGGACCACAGCATTTTGCATATAGAGCGAAACAGCTTCTTGTAGGTCTATGAGCTCAGTAACTCTTTGCCCGAATGATTTAGAAGAGATGATCTGCTTTTTACTTGGTGGTGAATGTTCAATCTCAATGCAAGATATTCCTTGCAGCTCATATACAGTTCTAGCCATCACAATAGAAAAGTGTTTCTGCATCTCTCTAGGCTCGGTGCAAGCTAGATCTAATACAGTATGAATGCCCATGCCATTTAGCTTTTTACTATGTTGTCTTCCCACGCCCCAAACTTCACTGACATCGATAGATGATAAGTACGATTCTTTGTTGCAAGGATCCATTGCAACTAAATTACACACACCATCAAACGCTTTATTCTTCTTGGCAATGTGATTTGCAATCTTTGCTTCAGTCTTTGACCTGCCAATTCCAATGCATACTGGAAGACCAATCCATTGCCATATCCGGGCTTTCATATTTTGACAGTAGGTTGTTAAATCATAATTAGCAAAATAAGCTGTTAGATCTAGAAAGCATTCATCAATAGAGTAAACCTCCTGTTCACCCTCAGCTACATAGTGTCTTAGAATGCTCATGAATCTTTTGCTCATTTCAGCATAGACACTATAGTTACTTGAAAGCACTACAACATTATGTCTTTCTACAATGTCTCGAATCTGAAAGAGGGGAACACCCATTTTAATTCCAAGGTCCTTTGCTTCTTGTGATCTGGCTACTGCACAGCCATCGTTATTCGAAAGCACAATAACGGGCCGGTTATTCAGTTCAGGCTGAAATACGCGTTCACAACTGACATAACAGTTATTCACATCGACAAGTGCGAAGATTCGCTCTCTCATGATTATCTTGAAAACGTTACAAATTCAAAATAAATGGTAGAGCTGAGCCTGAATAAATTCAAATTTAAAAAACTGTGGATAAATAAGCACTAGTCACAACTTGTCGCAGTGATTAGTGCATTTGGTCGGAAATTAGTCTTTCCAGCTATCTACAATGTCAGCCCAGTCTTGCAACATCTTGCGTCTGCTTTCTAAATACTTTGCATGGTTGTATGTGGCACGGGTCTTATTGCCATCAGCATGTGCTAATTGTTTTTCAATCCACTTATCATCGTAATCCTTTTCATTTAACAATGTGGATGCAGTGGCACGGAAGTCATGAGCAGTAACATCAGACAGGCCAATGTAATCGAGCATTTTATTCATTGTGGTAGCTGAAAGCATTCCATCTTGATAAATGGCAGGAAATACATATTCACGATTACCAACTAGACTACGTTGCTCTTGAAGAATGTTAAAAACTTGATCAGACATAGGGACAATATGAATGCGTTTCTTTTTCATCATCTCTTTGGGGAATGTGATAGTTCTAGCATCGAAATCAACATAATCCCATTTCATACGTCGAATCTCGATAGTCCTAAGCATCGAGTAGAGCATTACAAGTCCAGCATTTCTAACTGTATTAGAACCACCATAATTATTTAATTTATTTCTAAGTTGTGCAGCCTCATGCTTTTCCATAGGCCGTGCATGTTGAATTTCAGGCCGTTCTACAACGTTCTTCACAGCATAGGTTGGATCATAGTCGGCTCTAAGGGTGGCGATTGCATAACGCATGACACCGCCAATAAAAGTACGGTTTTGGATCGCGGATACTTCACCTGTACCATGATTCTTTTGACGCTTAACTCGTGCAATCGTTTTTTTCATAATTGTCAAAACGTCTGCTGAGTTAACTTCTTTAATATCCTTATCGCCAATAACTTTTAAAATATCTTTATCTAGGGCACGTTGAAAAGCCTCTTTATACCTTTCTGATCGATTATTTAATTTTTCATTTTTATATTCTTCTGCTACATGCTTAAAGAGCACTCTATTCTCATACTCGTCATGTTTAGCCTTTTTTTGGTTTTCTTTATCTTCAACTGGATTTGTACCACTTGCAACTAATGATTTGGCTTCATCTCTTTTAGTGCGTGCTTCAGCTAAACCAACAATAGGATATTCACCCAAACTCATCATTTGAGTTTTTTTAAGCCACTGGAAACGATAGCGCCAATACTTCTTTCCATTGGGTTTAATTTCGATACATAACCCGTCCGAATCACCAATTCGATAAAGCTTTTCTTTTGGTTTTGCACTTCTGATTTTTGAGTCGCTTAACATGGAATCTTGAGTATCCAATTGTGATTTTTAGAGTCATACTCAAAATGATACTCAAGATTGGTGATTTTGCATAGTTTGTCTAGATTTTCTTAGATTTGTCTTTTTAATAATTTTCAGTAATTTGCAGATTTATAAATTTTGTTAGATTTTTCTAGATTTGCTTAATGCTTCTTTTCGATCATTAGAAGCATTTTAGATTTAACT
>NZ_JRVL01000318.1:0-1185 GCF_054823985.1 Acinetobacter sp. GN11
GGAAAAAAATAAACTCGTTGCACAAATATTTAATAGCTGACGAAAGCTAAATATTTATAACGTTTTAATATTATTTTTTGGAATTTTCCTTGAACTGGCAGTATATCCATAGTGTGTTGCCGCAATTTTTCTCTGCAACTTTGACCACGCTGAAAATTTCAATTATCAGCATTATTTTGGCAATTATTGTAGGGTTAATTTGCAGCATTTTAATCACATATCGCGTGCGGGTGCTAAATAGAATTGCCCAGTTCTATATTGAGTTATCTCGAAATACCCCTTTATTAATTCAACTGTTCTTTTTGTATTACGGTTTGCCAAAACTCGGTATAAAAATCGATGGTTTCGCTTGTGGTGTGATCGGACTGACCTTTTTAGGCGGAAGCTATATGGCCGAAGCTTTCCGAGCAGGCTTGCAGTCTGTTGCAAAAGGGCAGATTGATTCTGCAAAAAGTATTGGTCTACAACCGATTCAAATTTTTAGATATGTCATTTTCCCTCAAGCACTGGCTATTTCAATTCCGGCGATAGGGGCAAATTGCCTATTTCTGATTAAAGAAAGTTCTGTGGTCAGTGCAATTGCTGTCGTTGAACTGCTTTTTGTCACTAAAGACTTAATTGGTATGGACTATAAAACCACTGAAGCTTTGTTTTTACTCATCATGGCTTATCTGATTATTTTATTGCCCGTGTCTATTTTAACCAGTTATCTGGAGCACAGAAGTCGGAAGGTGAGCCATGGAACTTGATTATCTATTCCAAGCGAGTCACCTCGAACGTTTAATGTGGGGACTTTGGGCAACTGCAAAAATTGCATTTATTTCAGTGTTTTTCTCTGCAATTTTTGGCACAGTTTTCGGCGTCATTATGACTTCTAAAAACATAGTCGTTAAATCGCTGTGTCGTCTGTATTTAGAAGCCATTCGAATCATTCCAATTTTAGTTTTGCTGTTTGTGTTTTATTTCGGCTTTGCGACATGGTTTAACTGGCAGTTTTCCGCAATGTGGGTTTGCGTTGTTGTATTTGTTTTGTGGGGTACGGCAGAAATGGGCGATTTGGTTCGTGCAGCAATTACTTCAATTGATCAACATCAACGTGATTCAGCCTATGCGCTCGGACTTACCCATGTTCAAGCCTTGGTCTATGTCATTTTTCCGCAAAGTCTAAAACGAGTAACGCCAGGC
>NZ_JRVL01000319.1:0-558 GCF_054823985.1 Acinetobacter sp. GN11
GCTGGAGGCAGCTGGTAATGGGGAATTTGTATAGCTTACTATTTATACCAGTGTTAGTAGCATGCTCTGGTACAGTTGATTTACTTGTTTCGGGTAATGCTAATAATGGAATTATATTTCAGCTATCTAAAAGTGATGCCAAAAAGTTTGATAGTGGTTTTCGATTTTATGTAATGGATAATAGTGCTGTTCCTGCTGGTGCGTTGAAAGAAACAGTATGGGAGATTAAGATAAGTAGGGAAATAAAATGGTTTAATTTTAAAAATGATTATGCCTATAAATGGACTTATGGAGTTAAACCAAGCGGATTTAAAGAGATTATCAAACCCAAGCAGCTAAAGTTAAATACTCAATATTATTATTCGATTGATGGTGGGGCAGGCTATCATGATTCAGGTTGTTTTTATTTAAATGAGAACAAAATGGTTATAAATAGTAAGAGCTGTTGAATCGGATATTGTTCAGAACTCTGGTCTTGTAGTTTATTATTTGTAAGCATCATTAAGCTATACTTCTACCTTAAATTATGAGCTGAATCAGTCTTTTGATAAGTTAACT
>NZ_JRVL01000320.1:0-453 GCF_054823985.1 Acinetobacter sp. GN11
TAGATGATTGTAAAGTATAAAATGGATAAAGATTAAATAAAATGATAGAAAATTCTGCGCTAATTAATCAAGGATATAAGTTAGTTTATGATTTAAAAACTTGGTTAGAGAAGAATGGGGAGGATGAGATAAAATCTACACATGCTTTGACCCTGGATAGTACGACTAATAGTGGTTTAAGTGGAGTATATGGTTTATATGGAACAAGTGAGTGGTGGGATAATGTTGAAAAAGGTAATATTGAAAAATATATTGTAAGTGGGGTAATAGTTGAGCTTAGTAAGGGAAATGTTTTTGTTGATGATAATACAATGATAACTATTGTTTCAAATAATACTGAAGATAATATATATGAAGGAGTAGTATTTACAAATGAAAATTTGAAGAGAGAGTATGGTAATCTTTATTCTAAAGGAAATAAAATAGTCATTTTTTATATTCTAGATGAGTTGA
>NZ_JRVL01000321.1:0-1050 GCF_054823985.1 Acinetobacter sp. GN11
AATATTTTCCTGTATTATTTATTTTTAGTAAAAATCCAGTCCAAATATCATTATCTTTTTCACACTCCAAATAAAGTTTATTAATTGCTATTAATAACTCTCCACTTGTATTTAATGCATAATCCTTAGTATATAAAACTGGTTTTTCTCCAATCCAACATTCAACAGTTGTTTTTTTTCTTAGACCAATTTCTTTATCTCTTAAACCTTCAGTATAAAAAGAAATATACTTCCAATTAACAGGAATTATAGCCTCAACTACTTCTTGAACTATCACATTAATAAGTTGAGATTTTTCAATAAAATTCACTCTATCCCCCTGCTTTATTTTCAAATTAAACTCTAATCCACCTACCATCTGCTTTCTGAAATTTAGTTACAAAACCTTCTGGACGAATTGGATTATTATCATAAATTACTTCAATCTTAACAGGATTTTTGGGCGCTTACTTAGATACTATTGATGAGGATAATGAACTTCATTAATTATGACGAATCATTAAAGAAAGAAGTCATTTTACTTCTTTCTTTAATTTAGAATTACATCGACCACTCGATTAATCTCAATATTTTGATATTTTTGAGATCAAGTCCACTACCTCGGTAGACATGATATTCCAAATGGCAGGTTAAGAGGCTGATTCAATCCCAACCAACAAAGCAGACATAAAAGCACGCTTATCAATAATCTCATTATCAAATACCAGTTCAATTCGATCAAAAAGCATACTAAAATCCTCACTGGAATCCAAAATTGTTGCACTGAGTAAAGCTATTAGTCGTTGTCGTGAGCCCTGAGAATATGTATTAAACTCAGGCAAAAGCAAAGTTCTGACAGCTTTAACTACATCTTCAGGCTGATTCACATTCAAACCATGCAGTTTCAAACAATCCTCATGGCTTACATAGTTGACATCAAACACTTTAAGCACACTAAGTAAATCGAATATTTCCTGTTTTGCTTTCATTATTCACCCCAAATAGGAAAAGCCATATTTATTTGGCCTTTCTTGAACCAAACCTGTACAGAATATGACTTCCTGTAGGTTA
>NZ_JRVL01000322.1:0-1326 GCF_054823985.1 Acinetobacter sp. GN11
TTCATCCAAAATTCATTGTAGTCATGACAGTTTTATAAAGGTAAGGATATGCCCCAGTACTTAAGAATAGCTGAGAAAATATATCAAAATGTTAAAGAAAAAAAAGGCTTTACAGATGAGCCTATGGAAGATCTCAACAATTTGATGATTGAACTCAGACATGAGCTTAAGGGGACAAAGCTTAAGCTTTTATATAATTATATTGATTTTGCTGAATTACTGATTAAACCTCTACAAGAATCTAAAATTAAATTGGATTTAAGTATTATTCCTAAGAGTAGGAATACTCAAGAATTTGTATTATGGCTTGCAGGTTTTATTGAACGGATTACAACAGGTGGACAAGAAAAGTTACCACCAATCCAAGCGAAGGTTGCTTTACCTACCTACGCTTATGAGGAAACTTATTCTACTTCAGAAACGCCTGTAAATAACGGAGAAGAAATTATTGAATATTTTAAGAAAAAAGAAAGTTAAATAAATACATATAAAAAGAGCTTATTTCCGAGGGCCAATCGGAAATAAGCTCATATTTTTAAAGTAATAAATAGAAGATACTACATTACAAATACTATCTATCGTTCCATGCATCTTTAATTGCCTGTTTAGCATGTTCCCATTTTAAGCGGGATTCGGCTTTAAGCTCTTCCCATTTTTGTTGAAGACTACCTTCGACATCTTCAAATTGAGCACCTTCTTCAGATTCGGTACGGGCACGATGACCTAATTCATAGGCTGTCGAGAAATCTCGATCATAATCTAGATCTGGAGTAGTAAGTTGAGCTTCTTGATAATAAGGACGGGTAACGTAACTTTCGCGCCAATAGGCTTCAGAATAGTTATGGTCGCCAGCTGGCAGTCGTGCGTGATCGCTATTTTGATCTGTCATCGGTTTTTCCTCATCTATTATTAAATTTTATGCTTATGATAAATTTAGGAAGGTGAATTCACCTTCCTAAATAAAATGAATGACCGCATCAAATGGCAATTAAATCGGCAATGAATTAACGTTGCTGATTATTGTTATTTGAGTTTTGTTGGCTTGGATCTTTTTGATTAGAGCCTTGTTGTGGGCGGCGGTTGTCATTTTGCTGTTGTTGCTGATTGTTTTGTTGCTGTTGATCATTTTGCTGTTGGTTGCCGTTTGGCTGTTGCTGGTTATTGCGGTTGTCATTTTGCTGTTGTTGTTGCTGTTGATTATCGCGTTGATTGCTTTGATTATTAGTAGTGCTCATCTTTAATTACCTCATATCATTTATGATGTGTGTTTTATCTGAGAGCTTCAGATAGGGTTATTAAAACATGAAAATTTATAATGTGAAGCTT
>NZ_JRVL01000049.1:0-30177 GCF_054823985.1 Acinetobacter sp. GN11
ATGTGTCGTTACCCTGAACCCGATGAGTTCAAGGTGGACGCGACGTATACTTGCTGGGTTTCCTACACGAAAGTAGGCATACACTCTAAATATACAGAACACATCCATAAGTTTAAGTATCGGCAGGGGAATAGACCCGCTGGCGAACACCCCAGAGACAATTCAAGTATAACCGATCTGACTATGTTGGCAATCCTCAAATCCTCAGGAACTGTAAACTTAGTTTGCGTTTGATGAAGCTTTGTACACTAATATGCAAAAATCATTTCCAATTGCGCTTAATAGCCTCAATAAAAAACGCCTTGCATCTATTCTTCATAGAGCAAGGCGTTTTTGTATGGATGGTTTATTAAACAATTTGTTCAACATCATCCAATATCGTTTGCAGTAAACGTTCACAGTGAGTGTATTCTTGCAAAGACTTATTAAGGCTCAGTACTTCTTGAGTCAATTGTAGAGCAACCATAATGACCAGTTTATTGTGCTCAACACGTGGAGCACTACGACGCATCTCATTAAATTTCTCATTGAGAAGTTCTGCTGCACGTTCAAGTTCGTCTTTTTTATCTAACGTAGTCGCGAGTCTAAAGGTCTGCTCAATCAGCCTAAGCTCTACCATGACTTGTTCACTCATGATTGGGTCTCCTCACCAGTTTCAGCATTAGGATGGGCAAGCTGCTGAATTTCTTGAGCATGCTGATCTTGGGCAGTGCCTAAAATTCCTAAACGCTGAATAATGGCTTCAACTTTTGATTTAGCAAGCTCATTTTTTTGTAACAAACGATCACGATCTTGTTGTAAATCATGAAGCTCTTGCTGAGTTTGACGCTGGTGGGCTTGTAACTTTTCTTTTGCAACACGTAATTCATTGCGTTCGGCAAGAATTTCTTGAAAACGATTTTTTAAATCAGTCGTACTTTTTTCTAATCGACTATAACGTTCAGCAAGTGTGTTAGCATCCTGATTCAATTGTTGAAATTGACCTTTTAACTGAGATAGTTGCTCAGTTACCGACTCAATTTCCTCTTGTTTTTTAGTGATAATACTATTTTTTTGCACAACTTGTGCGTGATGCTCTGTTTCAGCCAGTTCTTTAGCTTCCGAGAGTGTCGCATGTTCACTCTCTAAATGATGTAAGCGTGTTTTTAATACGCTAATATGCGCTTGTAGCCGCTGTAATTGTTCTAACATAACGAGGTCGCACAGAATTGCAATCAAAGGTAATATATACAAAGTATAGAGATTGGATAAACGAATGCAAGACGATATTTCAGGCTGGACAGATTGGAACGCTCATTTTGAAGGAATTGAAGAAATTTCAAGCCCTAGTGAGTTACATGGTCTATTAACAGGTATTGTTTGTGTGACAGAAGCACCAACACGTGAAGAATGGTCACAAATTTTAACAACCCTTAATGTGCCAGAGTTAAGTGAAGATGCTTTAGCACTTTTAACTGATGAAGCAGAAGATGTCGTTCACGCTATATCTGATGATGAATTAGATTATTTACCAATGCTTCCTGATGATGAACATACGCTTCAAGAACGTGTACAAGCATTATCAGATTGGTGTGCGGGTGTTGTATTAGGTTTTGGGCTGGCATCGGGTCATATTCGTGATGATGAACTTGAGTTGATTGAGAACCTTCAAGATATTGCAGCAGTTGAATTTGAAGACTCTGATAATGATGAGGAAGGTGAAAGCAGTTACGAAGAGTTGTATGAATTTGTACGCTTAATTCCTGTAAGTTTATCTATTGGCAGAAAAAAAATTACTGTCACTGAAAGCTCTTTATTGAAAAACTTTCATGCGAAAAGTAAATCTGCTGCTGTAGCTACAGAACAAAATGTTGTAGAAATGTTTACTCCACATCGCCCAAGCTAATTGAGGCGATGTGTTATTGGTTGTATTTTATTTTTTGACTTTAAAATTCTAAATCAAGTAGATCATTATGAAATTGCCTCAAGCTGATTTTCGACATCGTAGAGACCGTTTGGCAGAAAAAATGGGTCCAAACAGCATTGCAATTATTGCAACGCGTGAGGAAATGTACCGTAATCGTGATGCGGATTATAAATTCCGTGCCGATAGTAGTTTTTTCTATTTGACGGGCTTTGCTGAGCCTGAGGCAGTTGCTGTCATTGAAACCTTCGACGATGAAGACTATAGCTATAGTCTTTTTTGCCGTGAACGTAATCGCGAGATGGAAATCTGGAATGGTTTCCGTGCCGGAGTTGATGGTGCAGTTGAAGACTATGATGCTGATGAAGCATATGTAATTGATTTGCTTGATGAAGAAATTATTGAAAAATTATTAAATAAAGAGCGTCTTTATTATCGTATTGGGCACAATGCTGAGTTTGATGCACGGGTGAGCCAGTGGATTAAAAAAGCAGATGACGAACACCGACATGAGAGTGCTCCAGCTCAATTGCTCCAGCTCGACCGTATTGTTGATGAAATGCGTTTAGTTAAGTCACCACAAGAACTTGAGCTGATGCAAATTGCTGCAAATATTAGTGCCGAAGCACATACGCGTGCGATGCAAACGGTACGTCCAGGCATGATGGAATATGCCCTTGAAGCTGAACTCAATTATATTTTTGGGAAAAATGGTTGTGTTCCGTCTTATAACAGTATTGTAGGCGGTGGGGCTAATGCTTGTGTTTTACATTATGTTGAAAATAACAAGCCACTCAAAGATGGTGATTTAGTCTTAATTGATGCTGCATGTGAATATGAATTCTATGCGTCAGACATCACCCGTACTTTTCCGGTCAATGGTAAATTTAGTGCTGAGCAAAAAGCATTATATGAAGTTGTATTGGCTGCCCAATATGCAGCGATTGACGCAGTTCGTATTGGTAATTCGTACCGTGAGCCTCATGAAATAGCAGTTAAAATTTTAACTGAAGGCTTAGTTAATTTAGGTTTGCTCAAAGGTGATGTTAACGAACTCATCGAAACCGAAGCATACCGTCAGTTTTATATGCATGGCACAGGTCATTGGCTAGGCATAGATGTACACGATGTCGGATCTTACAAAAAAGGTGAAGACTGGCGTCAATATGAAGAGGGTATGGTCATTACAGTTGAACCTGGTTTATACATCGCACCAGATGATGAAACTGTAGATGAAAAATGGCGTGGTATTGGTATTCGTATTGAAGATGATGTGGTCGCAACCTCGAAAGGACCACGAGTTTTAACTGCTAATGTGGTTAAAGATATTGCAGATATTGAACATTTAATGGCGCAAGCTAAAGCATAATTAAACGTATTCGCCAAAGGAGCAAAACTCGATGCAACAACAAGTGATTATTGTAGGTGGGGGAATGGTGGGTTTGAGCCTTTCACTCATGCTGGCGAAAGCTAATATTGCGGTAAAGCTATTAGAAGCTGTGAAATATCCAAACTATGATGATCAAAATGTTGCCCCTTACCATTCGAGTTTTGATGCTCGTAATACGGCTTTATCGCGTCGTAGCGTACAGATTTATCAGAAGCTAGGGTTGTGGGATGCATTACAGCAACATGCCACTCCAATTTTGCAAGTCCATATTACAGAGCAAGGTAGTTTTGGCAAGGCACGTTTAATTGCAGAACAAGAAAAAGTCGAAAGCTTTGGGCAAGTAATTGAAAATGCTTGGCTTGGCCGTGTGCTTTTAACTCAAGTGCGCCAACAACCTTTGATTGAGCTAATTGATGGTGTACAGGTTACAGCTTTAACTCAAGATGCCGAACAAGTACATATTGAAGCTTTGCGTGGCGAGGAAACTTTAAAACTTGAGTCAAAATTATTAATTGCGGCTGATGGGCGCGATTCTTTTTGTCGTCAGGCAATTGGTGTGGGTGTTGATGTTCATGACTATGATCAGGTTGCAATTGTGACTACGGTTCAGACATCAAAACCTCATGAACAGGTAGGTTTTGAACGGTTTAGCGCATTAGGCCCTTTAGCCTTATTACCTTTACCTGGTGAATACCGCCGTTCAGTGGTATGGCCTGTGAAAAAAGGCACCGAAAATGAATGGCTAGGTGATGAAAATGACCAGCATTTCTTAAGTGCTTTACAACAAACCTATGGTGACCGAGCGGGTAAATTTGAAAAAACGGGTAAACGTTTTAGCTATCCACTTTCACAAGTGCTTGCACATAAACAAGCTGTTGGTCGTGTTATTTTAATGGGTAATGCAGCGCATACAATTCATCCGGTTGCAGGGCAAGGTTTTAATTTATGCCTACGTGATGCCGATGTTTTAGTGCGTTATTTAGTTAACCAATTAACTACTTCTGATGATTTAGGTAACCCAGATAACTTACTTGCCTATGAACAAGCTCGTTTATCAGATCAGCAGCGCGTGATTAAGTTCTGTGACACTGTAGTTCGTGGTTTTAGTAACCAAAACCCATTATTAAAATTAATTCGTAATACGGGGTTAATTGCATTTGATGTCATTCCGGGTGTAAAACCATTGGTAGCTAACTATGCAATGGGGTTAAAAGCATGAGTGAAGTGTTGGATGTCGTCATTGTTGGTGGTGGATTGGTTGGTGGTTTAACTGCTTTATTACTTGCGCAAGGTGGCGTACAACCCACAGTGCTTGATGCTGCTCCTGTGCTTGATGTTGAAAAAACATTAAGCGTGATGAATCCACGTGTTTTAGCCTTAAGCCAAGCGACCATTCATTTGCTTAACACGGTAAATGTTTGGGATGATCTGGCACGTCAAATGCCTTATACAGGCATGCAGGTCTGGAATCTTAATGGCTACGGTGAAATTAATTTTGGCCATGAGTCCATACAAAGACCGATACCAGAGCAAGCCTTAGGTTCTATGGTGGAACCAAGTGTACTGAACGTTGCCATTCAGCAAAAAATGTTGCAGCAGCTTACAGATTACCGTACTCAAGTGCGTGTTACACGTATTGAGCAGGGTGTTGGATGTTGGCATATTCAATTAGCAGACGGCACTATACTTAAAACTAAATTGCTTATTGGTGCAGATGGTGCAAATTCATTTGTACGTGAACAAGCTTTTATTGATCTTGACGTACTAGATTACAAACAAGCAGCCATTAGTTGTGCAATTAGAACAGCAAAACCCCATCATTATGTTGCCCGTCAAATTTTCCTACCTACAGGACCTTTGGCATATTTACCTATGGCAAGTCTTGAAGAAACTGAAAATGGATATTGGCAATCCATTGTCTGGACACTACCAGATGATTATGCCGATGAATATTCAGCTTTAAACGATACGGCGTTTATGCAACTTTTAACTCAAGAAAGCCAACACATGTTGGGTAAGGTGTTAGAGGTTCGTTCAAGAGCACAATTTCCACTCAAAGCTCGCGCTGCAAAACAATATGTAAAAGCAGGCTTAGCGTTGATTGGTGATGCCGCACATGTGATTCATCCACTTGCTGGTCAAGGGGTAAATATTGGCTGTCTTGATGCGGCAGTGCTGTGTGATGTATTGCTTCACGATTTAAAGCGTGGTGTATGGGCGCATGAGCAAACTTTAATGCGCTATGAACATCGCCGTAAAGGTCAAAATGATGCAATGATGCATAGCATGTCGGCAATTGGTTGGCTTGAAAGTAGTGAATTATTTCCAGTCGTGTGGGCTCGTAATATGGGGCTTAAGCAAGTTGAGCTTACTCCAGTTTTAAAAGATCGATTTATGCAACAAGCAAATGGTTTAGGGGCTTTACAAAGTACCCGCTATTGGCATTAAAATATTTACCTGATCAATACTCTACTAAGCGAATTCAATGCCAGTAGATATTTTTTGAACAATCATTTATATATCATTACCAATTTGGTCATAAAAGATACGGAATTGACTAATTTGGCTCTTTGCTAAACGCAAAGAGATTGCTAAATTTCTGAGGTCTTGGGACCATAGCGATGATGCAATAAAAATCATTGTGGGGAGTGTGAAATGTCAGATATCAATGATTATGAAGATGCAGAAGATTCTGCTGTAGATGAAGATGAAGCGAAAGCAGCCGAAAGCGGTGCAGCTGATGAAGAAGTAGGCGGTATGAGTGATACTGATCTTGCTGAGGCAGAAACGCTGACTGTAACTGCTAAACAGAAACAGCGCCAAGCGCTGGAAGATGAAATCGCCGCATTTTTAGCTCGGGGTGGAAGAATTACCGAAGTTCCTCCTGATGAACATAGCGACCATTAATCTTAAAAAAGCATCACATGAGTGGTGCTTTTTTATTTGTGTAAATTTACTAAAATAGGTTTTAAGGAGAGCTTTGTAGTTCTTTTAAAATTCCACATTCATCTACTGTTCGATTGGTAGAGCAGTGCTGTTTTAAATCAATTAAAGATTCTTTTAAAAGCAATAATCGTTCAATTTTTTCAGATACTTCATTTAAGTATTTATCTACTAAATTATCAATTTTCGTACATGCCTGTTTAGGCTGAGATTTCATTTCTTTTAACGTTTTAATATCACTGAGTGAAATATCTAATTCTCGGCAATGCTTAATAAACAATAGGTCGTTCAGCGTTTGCTCGGTATAAATACGATAATTATTTTCTGAACGTTGGATACGGTCCAACACACCTACTTTTTCGTAATAACGGATCGTATCAATTGGAACATCCGCTTTTTTTGATAATTGACCAATAGAAAGATTCATAAGGCTTGACTCTGGAGCTACTCAAGGGTTTTTAATCACTATAAAAGAGTTCTTGAGGAAATAAAATGGCTGGATGTGGTTGTGCTTCAACATGTTCTCCTTCAAAAAAGGTGAGTCCACGTTTTAGAAGAGCGTTATGGATTGCACTTGTGATCAATGCTTTGATGTTTGTAGTTGAAATATTGGGCGGTTATAAAGCCCAATCTGTTTCATTGTGGGCCGATGCATTAGATTTTGCCGGAGATGCAGCAAATTATGCATTATCTTTAGTTGTGCTTTCGATGAGTTTGTATTGGCGTGCAACAGCTGCATTACTTAAAGGAATAACGATGGCAGCTTTCGGTGTTTTTGTTATTGCGAAAGTGGTCTGGTCATATTTTTATGGTGTTCCACCTGAGCCTATGGTGATGGGAGCAATTGGCGTGATGGCTTTAATTGCTAACGTTTCAGTTGCGCTGATGCTCTATGCGTACCGTGATGGAGATGCCAATATGCGTTCAGTTTGGCTCTGTAGTAGAAATGATTCTATTGCCAATATTGCTGTGATTTTAGCGGCGGTTGGCGTATTTGGAACAGGGAGCGTATTTCCAGATTTATTTGTTGCCTTTGTCATTGCTTACTTGGGTGTGTCTTCTGGTTATGCTGTTATAAAACAGTCTCAGCAAGAAAGAAAACAGTCAAAACTGGTGTTGGGTTCTCAAGCATAATTATGAGCGCATAAAAAGTACCATTCAGACATGGTACTTTTTACTGTTTGAATGCATTAGATGAGAAGCGATATTGCAATACTCCACATAACGCAACCAATAATGAAATCTAAGACTTTCCATGCTTTAGGATTGGTAAATAATGGTTTTAATAACCTTGCGCCATAGCCTAAACTAAAAAAGAAAATCCAAGAGGCAACAATGCTGCCCAAAGCAAAACTAATTTTGTCTTCTAGCTGAGTTGCAACTGAACCAATCAGAACAATGGTATCCAAATAGACATGTGGGTTAAGCCAAGTAAAGGCAAGACAGGTTACTAGTGCTTGAGTTAAAGTCTGTTTCTGGCTGCTATCAAGCTCCATGCTTTGGGTAGTTTTTAAGGCAGCATAGAATGCTTTCGCACCGTAGACGAATAAGAATGTTGCACCTAAATATTTAGCGACCGTAATTAAGATCGGTGATGCTGTCATGATTTCGGCAAAACCTAATACACCAAAAGCGATTAGAATTGAGTCGGACAGCGCACAAATTAAACATAGCCAAAATACATATTGCTGTTTAAGCCCTTGTTTTAGAACAAAAGCATTTTGCGCTCCAATTGCTACAATAAGCCCGCTACCAATACCGAAGCCTTTAAAAAATATACTAAGAGAGAACATAACAATAAGGTGGAAAAATCAGATGTGGGAATTATCTGACTTTTTCTTAAGAAATAAGTAAAATTAAGAATATTTAGGTTTGGCTAAAAAAAATTTAGGTTTGATATGCTAGATAGCAAACAATGTGAAGCTTTTCTTGCAGTCGCAGAAGTAGGAAGTTTTGATGCGGCAGGTGAGCATTTATATATTACGCCCTCGGCAGTGTCTTTACGCGTGCAAGCTTTAGAAAAGTATTTAGGCCAAATTTTAATTATCCGTGGGCGCCCATGTGTACTCACACAAGCTGGGCAAACGTTATTGCAACATTTACGTCATACGAGATTAATGGAGCAAAACTTATTACAGGGTTTGATGGGGAAATCATCTGAATCGGAATTCTATAAAATTGCTCTAGCTTCAAATGCAGATTCGTTAGCGACTTGGCTTTTACCTAGCATTCAGCAAACCCTTTTTAAAGAAAAAATAGTCTTAGAACTAAAAATTGATGACCAATCGCATACGCATACTTTATTAGAAACAGGGCAAGTCAACGCATGTATCTCGGCAGAAGAGCAGGTCATGTCAGGCTGTTTAGCTCAACCACTTGGGAAAATGCGTTATAAAATGTTGGCTTCTGCTGAATTTGCAGCTGACTGGTTTAAACATGGCGTAAACCGAGAAACTTTAAGAAATGCACCCGCTGTAATTTTTAACCATAAAGACCTGATGCATTCAGAGGTACTACTGAAATATTATGGTTTGCCTTTGCAGAGCTATCCTTATAGTTTTATTCCTGCTACTGATGCGTTTGTGAAAGCAATCCAATTAGGTTTGGGATATGGCATGGTACCCGAGCTTCAGGTTCAATCTTTGCTAAGCAATGGAACTTTAGTGGATGTTATACCTGAGGCTGAGCTCGACATTCCGTTATATTGGCACCATTGGAAAAGGCAGTCTAAACAGTTGGATGCACTGACAGAGACTATTGTGGAGTCAGCAAAATATATATTGAGATAGTTTTTAGAGGTTTCTTTTTAAATGGCGATTGGAAATATGCTGAATATAAAACTCTATATCTTGTTCTGAGTAACCTAAAAGCTGTCCAATTCTTCGTTCAAGTTCTATACATTTTTCAAAATTAGTTTCTTTAAATAAAGTTTCAATACATATCATGAGTTCATTTAAATCTGCTAAAGCTGCATCTTTATAGATCAGCATAATTGAAAAGGGTAAAGGCAGAGAGGTTTCAATATCTTTACTCAGTATAGATAAAGTACCTTGTTCGAGATGCTTTAAAAAACTGACAGGTAATAGATCGTAAAATAGAGCGATAGGTTTCTCGCCTGAAAATAATAATTCTAGTTCTTGTCCTTCATGAGGGCCAAGTTTGCCCATTTGTTCAGTCATCTTAGTACTCTTATTCTTATATTTTATTATGCAAAATTAACAGATGGTGATGACAAATAGTCTGTGTCATCACCATATCTAATTAAAAAATTAAGATTGAGTTAACTCGAGCGCACGTTGATAAGCGACTTTTTTCTTAATTCCTGTTAAATCGGCAGCAAGTTGAGATGCTGCTTTAACAGATAAGTCTTGAAGTAAACGCTTTAAAAGTTCATCTAGTTTTTCTTGTTCTAGATCTGTTTTTGCAGCTGCACCACCCACAACCACTACAATTTCACCTTTTTCTTGGTTGTGGTCGTTTTCAATGAAGCTGACTAAATCTTTTAAGGTCATTTTTTTTATGGTTTCAAAGGTTTTGGTAATTTCACGTGCAAACCCTACAGGACGGTCTTCACCAAATACTTGAGCCATATCTTTAATAGACTCTAAAATACGATGGGGTGCTTCATAGAAAATTAAGGTTTGAGTTTCGTTCTTAAGTTTTTCTAATTGAGAAATACGTTGTGAGGCTCTCGATGGCAGAAATCCTTCAAAGCTAAAACGGTCACTTGGTAAACCTACCGCACTTAAGGCAGCAATAGCAGCACACGCACCTGGCACAGGAACGACTCTGATGCCATGTTCTTGAGCAGCGCGGACTAATTTAAAGCCTGGGTCACTGATGAGCGGTGTACCTGCATCACTAATTAACGCAACGCTATCGCCAGCAAGTAATTTTTGAACTAACTGCTCAATTTTATTGCTTTCATTGTGGTCATGACATGCAGTAAGTTGAGTCGATATATTATAGTGCTTAAATAATTGTGCTGATTGGCGAGTATCTTCGGCAGCTACAATAGAAACTGATTTTAAAATATCAATTGCACGGAAAGTCATATCATCTAAGTGCCCGATTGGGGTGGCTACAACAAATAACTGAGCACTCATTTGGTTTTACTCCGTACATATAAACAATTTTAATTGGGTAGTTTACCCGAAATTATGATTTGGGCGTGAACAATGTCTGCTAGTTTGAGCTTTTCGAAAAAGATCTGATTTTCATTTGTTCGATTTAGAGTTGATGCGACAGATGAATTTAAGAAAATAACTTACGCATAAAAACATCTAGAGATGCTTTTAATTGGGGAAAATAAAAATGTTATTAGCACAACAGTTGGGGAAATGGGCAGAGCAAACTGCTTTAAGCCTTTTACAAGCACAAAACTATGTATGGGTCACAAGTAATTACCATTCACGCCGTGGCGAAGTGGATTTAATCGTCAAAAGAGGGCAAGAGTTAGTTTTTGTTGAAGTAAAAGCACGCACTATAGGAAATTATGGGCAGGCTTGTGAAATGGTAACGTGGACAAAACAGAAGAAAATTATCAAAACTGCGATGCGTTTTTTACAGCGCTATCCATCTTATCAGGATTTTTATTGTCGTTTTGATGTGATTTGTTTTGATTTTCCACAGAAAATTGCAAAAACAGTACAGCATGACTTTTCAAAATTCCATTATGATCTGCAATGGATCGAAAATGCATTTACTTTGAATTAAGAGTTCATTACTCTTTTGAGCAAATTTAAGTCTGATGCTTTATGATCAAGCCAAGCAATTGATAGGAGTCTGGTGGAGTGTTAAAACGTATTGCTGTAACAATGCTTTGTGTCGCAAGTTTATCAGGTTGCGCAAGTTTTATTTCTGGTGGAACAGGCACAGCTCCAGTGGGCACAGATAGCGGTGTCCGCAGTCTAGGCCAAGTATTCATTGACTCTTCAATTAAACGTACAGCAAATATCAACATTTACAAACTTGATCAACGTTTCAAGCAGTCACGTATTAATATCGAAAGCTTCCACAGTACAGTTTTATTAACTGGCCAGGTACCAGACCCGTACTTGAAACAATTGGCAGAAGACAACCTTAAAGCCATGAGTGATGTGAAAGCCGTACATAACTATATTACGGTGGGTAACAAGGTTAGCTATAACACCATCATGCAAGATGCGGGTGTAACAGCAAATACGCGTGCTCTTTTAATGAAAGCACCTGTGGTTTCTGATAGTAAGGTTCTTGTACATACCGAAGATGGTGTGCTTTATGTAATGGGACGTTTAAATACTGCTGAAATTAATGATTTAAACAGTGTTTTACAAAACGTTGGTAACGTCACCAAAATTGTCACTTTAATTGATAATATTGATTTGGCACCTGCTCCAGCAGCAAGTTCTGGTAATACAACGACTACGCCGATTATTAATAACGTCATTGCTCAACCAACAGTTCAAACACCTGTTGCAATTGATCCTGACCAAACAGATCCTGCTTCGACTGCACAGTAATATATGAATCTGATTGAACAAGTACAAAGCAAAATTGAACAGGCGCGAACTCTTTATAAAGATTTCCGCCTGTATGATTTGGGGAGTTTTGCTTTAAACCGTTTTACGCCAAAAGATGGTTTTGAGCAGGTTCCAAATGTTCGTTATGGCCTAAAGCCTCGCCACCGTTTGGATGTTTACCGATCTGTTAAAAAGCTAACTCATCAGCCCCTTATTGTTTTTGTGCATGGCGGGGCTTGGCAACATGGTAATAAACGAGATTATCTTTTTATTGGTGAGACATTTGCCAAAGAAGGCTATGACGTTGCTGTGATTAACTACCAGTTAGCACCTAAAAATATTTTCCCAAGTTTTGTTGATGACCTGACTCAGGCATTGAATTATTTGCATCAAAACCAAGACAAACTAGAAATCTCTACAGAAAATATTGTGCTCATGGGACATTCTGCAGGCGCATTTAATGTCATGTCTGCTGTTTATCACCCTGATTCAACTAAAATTGAGTGTCTAGGGAAAATTAAGGCAATAATTGGTTTAGCTGGGCCTTATCATTTTGACTACAAGGGTGACCCACTGGCCGAAGATGCATTTGATCAAGGCATCTCTTATAAAGAAGTCATGCCATATTATTTCGTCAATCAAAATAATATTAAACATTACCTTTTGATGGCTGAAAATGATCAGATTGTGAAAAAACACAATACTTTAGATATGGATTTAGCACTTAGAGAAAAGGGAAATCACAGCCATATCGCCGTGATTCCTAAAACTGGACATATTACAATTTTGGCCAGTCTCTCTAGTTTTATTAGTCATTACTTCAGGACTAAAAGAACTATTTTACATTTTCTTGAAGAAGTGTTTTAAACGATACTCTCGTTTAAAACACGGCAGATTACTCGGCTTGGGTAATCTGCATAATCATTGAATGAGCAATACTACCTTTAAATGGAATTTCAGGTAATTGATCAATTTTGAAGAATTGTGCATCTGCAATTTCTTCTTCTTGTAGCTTAATTTCACCAGACTCATATTCTGCTCTAAACGCAACCATAAGGTTACTTGGGAACGGCCAAGGCTGACTTGACATATATTGAACATTTTTGAGTCTTAGGCCTACTTCTTCAAAAGCTTCGCGTTGTACTGCTTCTTCAAGCGTCTCACCGACCTCAACAAAACCCGCGATCAAACCATACATGTTAGTTTTATTGTGAACTGACTTCGCCAGCAAGATTTCATCATCACCTCGCGTAATGACGGTAATAATGCATGGGTTTACACGAGGATATTGGTGATAGCGACAAGAAGGACACACCATTGCATATTCAGTTGGATGAACTTCTGTTGGGTGTCCGCAGTGACTACAAAACTTATGATTGCGTCGCCATTCAAGTAACTGTACAGCGCGGCTTGCTTGTAAAAACTGTTCTTTCGACCAACTTGTAATGAGTTGGCGAATTGGAACCAGTTGTAAGCCTTCGGGGATCGGTTCCTCAGCAAGCAAGTCACGTGCAATGACCTGTTCATCATGAGTGAAAAGTAAATCACTTGCTAACTTTTCGACTTTGGGTAGTTGAAGGTTTTGATCAACCAGTAATTGTTGATGATGAAAAATATAAGCAAGTGATAATTCAGACATTAAGCTGCCTTTTCTTGAAGTTGTTGACTACTCGACAATGCTACATTAAACATGGATTGTAGAACAGGTTGTTTATTTTTTAAATTGTCAACCAACATGTCAAGGCCCGCTAATACGTTAAAAATACAGTGAATTTGGTCTGTATTAAAAGGCTGGTTTTTTTCAAGTTGTTGCTGAACAAATTGAGCAGTCTGAAGTAAAGCATCTTGTTGAATGGTGCTTCCTAGAAATTCGGCTGCACCCGCTAGCTCTTTTAATGAACCTGCAATTGCCTCTATATTTTGTGTTGAATCATTTGCATATAACGTCAGGCTCTGACAAATAAAATCAATTAAATTTTTCGTCTCGGTGAGTAAGGCTTGATGTGCCTCATCAAGACGATCTAAAGAAATATTCGTATTGTTCACGTTAAGTTGTAAGCGACTAGACGTATATTGGCGGACCAAAATACCAATTGAGTTCATGGCAGACAAAATGCTGTCCATAAGCTGCTGAGCATAGTTTTCATTACTTAATATATTGAGCTGACTTAAACTGCTAGCTTGTTGAGAAAGCTGAGATGAAGCTTCATCAAGGTTAAGTAGTTTAAATGTATATGCGAGCTGTAAAAGGCTTGTTTGTAATTGCTGTGCTTTTTCAGTCGACATATTTTGATAGTTATATTCAATATCGTTACGCACTTTGTTCATTTCGCTCAAGATTAATTGGCTGACTGCGTGCATGGTGTCGAAGTCAGGACCAAAAAGATGGCGGCTTAAAACCAGTAGTTGCGTGTCCGTTTGTATTTCATCGCCAATATGCAGTTGGTTGCGAATATGGTGAGCAACTTCATCTTCTTGAGCGATAACTATACTTAAAATATCTGCAAGGGCAGCCAAATCGGGCTTAAAAGTTTCTGGAGTTGCTAGGAACTGACCAATATAACTTTCAATATTAATGAGTACACGTAGGCGTGAATCATTTAAAAGCAAGTTATCATTATGGTCGAAAGCATAATTTACGAGTTGCCAATATTGTTGGCTTGGCTGATGGTTTGCCATGCTGACTAAATAGGTCGCAATCAGTTTAAAAGCTTGAAAATTATGAGTAGCTTCTGTCTTATTTAAAAATTGATGCAGAGATAGCTTATAGAGCTGATGAATAAACTGAGTTTGTTCATTTATAAACACTTCTGGAGATGGAAGTTCAAGCGAAGTATTTGCAAGTAAAGGAGCAATCGCTTGTCCAGAAGATGTCAGCGGTTTATTTAAAGCTAATTCTAAATTGTTTAAGGTATTAAGAAGAAACTGAGGTACTTGTAATTCACGCAAACAGATAAACTCAATATATCGTTTTACCATAGTCGTGCCTTCACTCAGTGCAACGACATCGTTCGTATTAATTTGCGTTGGCTTCGCAATAATTTTTTGCATTAGCTCAGTAGAATATTGAGTAATTTTTGCAAGATAGGGGATATCAATTAAACGTAGGACTTGAGTGCATTGCTTAAATTGTTCTAATGCATCATCAATACCAAAAGGGAGTGTTTGTTCTTCAATTAAAGTACTTACTGCGCCCTCAACCAGTTTTATTGAGCGATCAATTTCATGTTTAATGATGAGTAAAGCTGTTGGATCGAAATGAATCGAAGTATGCTCAGACATAAACGTTCCCCTTTGCAAAAAAATCAATTGTTATATTCGTAGTGCTCGGTAATTTGAGCTAAAAATCTATGTGACTAATATAACTTAACTTACAAAGGGGAAAAGCTAAAAAACGCTAAAGAATCAAAAATTTATTTTGCAAAAAGGCAAGGTTCTCCATGTTTTTTCTCAAATTCTTTGACCCAAGTCTCATGTGTATTGAGCTCTTCTTCGGAAGGATGAATAACTGGTAAGTCAATTTGAACCCTGGTTTTATTTGCTGTGTTCAGGCTGTTTTCACTTTGAGATAAGGCATCTATATCAAAAGAAACCTGTCCACCTGTCATTGCTAGGTAAACGTCTGAAAGAATTTCAGCATCGAGTAATGCGCCGTGGAAAGTACGGTCACGTGCTGGAATTTCATAACGTCTTACAAGGGCATCAAGCGAGTTTTTTTGTCCCGGATGTTTGCTTTTTGCTAAAGCTAATGTATCTGTTACCTCACATACTTCCGAAAGCGCAGGAAGGCCAGCGCGTCTAAACTCCATATCAAGGAAGTTCATATCGAAGGTTGCGTTATGAGCAATAATCTCTGCGCCTTTTAAATAATCAAAGAGCGTGTCAGCAATTTCTGCATAGAGCGGTTTATCTTTTAAGAAGTTATCACTGATACCATGGATATTTTCTGAGTCGCCTACGGGTTTTTGCGGGTTAATATAAATATGAATTGAGCTACCGGTGAGTTTCCGGTTAATCATTTCAATCGCGCCCACTTCAATAATGCGATCGCCATCTTGGAAATAAAAACCAGTGGTTTCTGTATCGAGAATCAGTTGTCGAGGCCCTTGTAATTGTAATTTGGCTTCGGTCACAACAATTTGAGGATGAATATTATTAACGGGTTGCTTACTTTCTGGCTCAGCAGCTTCAACTTCAATAACTTCTTCTTCCACAATAATCATCTCAACTTCTTCGGGCTGTTCAAGATCAATATTATCTTCTTCGGCTACTTCTGCCATATCAAACCCAAAAGGGTCATCAAGCAACCAATCCTCTTCAGGCTTTTTTATATCTTGCAGGGCAGTCGCTTGAACTGTTTTTTTTTGCAGTGCGGTTTGATCGGCTCCGATATTTGCAAGCTCATCGGCCATTTCATTGCCAGCATGTCCAGCATGGCCTTTAATCCAATGCCACTCAATATTTCGACCAGCACATACAGCATCTAATTTTTGCCAAAGATCAGGATTTTTTACATCCTTCCAGTTTTTCTTTTTCCAGCCATGAATCCACTCAGTAATCCCTTGCTTCACATAATTTGAATCTGTCCAAATAATTAAATGAGCATCGGTTGGGCAAAATGAAACGCCTTCAATCGCAGCAGTGAGTTCCATGCGGTTATTGGTTGTATCCGGTTCACCGCCAAATAATTTATGTTCACCCTGCTCGGTAATGACATATGCGCCCCAACCACCTAAACCCGGATTGCCACGACATGCACCATCAACATACAGTGTGATTGTTTGAGACATAAATCGAAACCTAAACTAAAAGAAAAAGAACTGAATATGGTGTATTGTATACGCAAAAAGTTCGGTTCCATCGTAACAAAGCAAGGTTTTTTTAATTTCTTGTAACATTTCCATGCAAATGACATCAAATTATTGCCTTGTCTATCTTGCACGCTTTACTACAATGGCATCGAAGACCTAGGGTTTGTGGCCAGACCCCAAAAAATATTACGCGAGTTGTTTGGAAGTTTTTATGTATAAACCAACCACATTTGTGTGGCAGCCATCTGCGGCATCATTGTTCAAAATTACCGTACTTAGCTCTGCTTTAGCTGCGTTGGGTATTACAACAGGCTGTTCATCGACTCCGCAATCTGCAAAAACCTCAAAATCGAAACAGGTCAGTGGTGCAGGTTATTTAGATGCGAGTAGTCTTGACTCTTTGGAAGACTTACTTTCAGCAACCGATATGCGCGCTGTAGAAGGTGATCGTCTGCTTATTTTGAAGCATGGTGATGTCTGGAAGCGTATGTCTGTTGGTTTCAAAATGGACTTGAATCATTGGGATTCACGTATTGAAGCTCAGCGTAGCTGGTTTATTTCTCGTCAGCCTTACCTTGATCGCTTGAGTGCTCGTGCCAGTCGTTATTTGTACCATACTGTGAAAGAAGCTGAACGCCGTGGCTTACCAACAGAACTTGCATTATTACCTGTAATTGAAAGTTCTTATGACCCAGCTGCAACAAGTAGTGCAGCAGCCGCGGGGCTATGGCAGTTTATTCCAAGTACTGGTCGTATTTATGGCTTAAAGCAAACTGGTATGTATGATGGGCGCCGAGATGTGGTTGAATCGACTCGCGCAGCTTATGAATTTTTGGGAAGCCTCTATAATCAATTTGGTTCTTGGGAACTTGCTTTAGCGGCTTATAATGCTGGCCCGGGACGTATTCAACAAGCGATTAACCGTAACCAAGCTGCTGGTTTACCAACTGACTATTGGTCATTAAAATTACCTGCAGAAACGATGAATTATGTTCCACGTTTCTTAGCTGTTGCTCAAATTATTAAAAATCCAAAGGCTTATGGTGTCGAACTACCGCCAATTGCAAATAGACCCCATTTCCGTGAAGTGACTTTATCTGCACCTTTAACTTTAAATGAAATTGCTTCTACCGCAGGGTTAAGCCGTTCAGAACTTTATGCATTGAACCCCGGATATCGTGGTGAAGCAGTAGACCCTGCAAGTCCAATGCGTATTTTGATTCCAGCAGATTTAAGTCCTTCAATTGATAATAAATTAAAAGGTACAAAATCGGGTAGTAGCTCTGGTTGGTGGGCAAATGTAACTTCACCGTCTACACCTACAACTGTTAGTCCTTCTACTACAGTGACAACAAAAACTACTCCTACAACACAAGTTCAGCCAGTTAAACCATCTTCACCAGTGAAGAATAGTTCATCAAAATCTACACCACGTGGTTCAGATGCGTTGGCTGCCTTTGCAGCATCAGCGGATGTACCGAGTGCACCGCGTATTCCTGTAGCTGTAACCAATGCAGCTAACATTAAAAAGCCTGTTAAAATGGAGCCACCAATTTCGGCTTCTGAACGTGAAAAGATTTTAGCGGCGGTTCGCGCTGAAGGTGAAAAAGAGACTGTAGATCAAGCTTTACAACCGCAAGCAACTCAAGCTGAAAAAGATCAAGTCGTTGCTGAATTAAAAGCAATCGCGCCTAAAGGAACTGAAATTGTCGATCCGTATGATGGCAAAATTAGGTTAACCGCAATTCAGACGAGCCAGTCAGTTGCAGAGCAACAAGGTAAAGAGGTAAGTAGAGGTTTTGCTTATCCAAAAACTTTAGCTGAAGATGCCAGCGTTGCGAATTCAGAAGATGGACAGCGCAATAAAGATAAACCTTACATCAAGACTGATACTGATGTAGTGGTTGTACAACCTAAAGGTAAGCGTAGTATTTATACGGTTTTACCGGGCGATACTTTAGCCGTTATTGCAATGAAAAATGGTGTGAACTGGCGCGATGTTGCTAAGTGGAACCAAATTGACCCTGAAAAGACGTTATATGTAGGGTCAACGCTTTATCTTTATGATGCTAAGCCACAAGACACTCAAACTACTTCTAAAAGTACGGCTAAACCAGATGTATATATAGTTGAAGCTAACGACAGTTTAAGCGGTGTTGCTAATCAGTTTAATTTGTCAGTAAAACAATTAGCTGAATATAACGATTTATCAGTGACCGATGGCCTATTTGTTGGGCAAAAACTACAGTTAAAAGAGCCTAAGAATATTCGTTCAATTGCTAAAGCAGAGCCGAAAGCAGTTCAGGCAAGTGCAAAACGTATAGCAACTAAAAGTTATACTGTGAAGCGCGGTGAATACCTTAAATTGATTGCAGATCGTTATGCGCTCTCTAATCAGGAACTTGCTGAATTAACGCCAGGTTTATCTGCGGGTAGTAACTTGATGGCTGGCCAAAAAATTAATGTGCCTACACAAGATATTTCTGTAGATGAAGTCGCTGAAACTAAAACTTCTAGTAAATCTGAGAAGGCGACGCTAAGTGTTTCTTATAAAACAGAAGGCTATAAAGTACAGCGTGGTGATACTTTATCGAGTATTGCAACGAAATCAAAAATTAGCCTAGCGGAGTTAGCCGAGTTAAATAACTTAAAAGCGAGTAGCCATGTACAGCTTGGTCAAACGATAAAAGTACCAGCTGGTGTGAGTGTTCCAGAACAATACGTTGTAAAGTCTGGGGATAGTCTAAATGCGATTGCGAGTAAATATAACTTGCAAACAGGCTATTTGGCTGACTTAAATGGTTTGTCTCGTAGTGCTGGTTTGCGTGCTGGTCAACGTTTAAAACTCACAGGTACAGTTGAAGAAGAAGCACCAACTAAACCTTCTAAAAATACTAAAGAAGAAACACCAGAAACGTATACAGTCAAATCTGGCGATAGCTTAGGTAATATTGCTAACCGTTACCATTTACAGTTGGATTATCTTACTGCATTGAATGGCCTTTCACGTACCAGTAGCGTTCGTGTAGGGCAACGTTTAAAGCTAACAGGTGATGTGCCTACAGTAGAAACAGCTAAAGTTGATAACAAGTCGTCAACTAAAACAGTTGCGGCTGGTAAAAACACTGAAAGATATACTGTTAAATCTGGTGAGTCTTTGAATAGTATTGCGAGCCGTGCGGGTATTTCAGTGCGTGAACTTGCTGAAATGAATGCATTAAAAGCGAGTGCTAATTTACAGCGCGGTCAAAATATTGTGATTCCCAAAACTGTTGTGGAATACAAAGTGAAGCGTGGTGATACATTAATTGGCCTTGCCAGCAAATATGGTTTAGAAACCAATTTCTTGGCTGAGCTGAATAATTTGACGCCTTCTACTCAGCTTCGCATTGGCGACGTCATTAAAGTGCCTAATTTATAAAATAATTAGCAACTTATGCATAAATCATATTTTCAACTGAGCCTGCTAGTCGGGCTCAGTGTTGTTTCTCATGTTGTTTTTTCTGCACAGCAAACCACCTCATATATAGCGATTCATTCCAAGCCTAAATATTTGGGAATGATGGCTATGCCATATGCAAACCCTAATGCCCCTAAAGGTGGCCTGTTAAGTCAGGCAGCTCAAGGAACTTTTGATAACCTCAATAGTATGAATGGTAAGGGGAATGCTACAGAGGGCGTTAATTATCTTTTTGATACTTTAATGACTCAATCGCTAGATGAGGTCGGGGTTTTATATCCGCTTTTGGCCGAGAAAGTGAGTTATGACCCAGAAAAAACGCAGTCTGTTACTTTCTATTTAAACCCTAAAGCGCGTTTTAGTAATGGACAGCCAGTCACTGCGGCAGATGTTAAATTTAGTTTTGATGCCTATCAGACGAAGTCCAATTTAGGTTTACAGATGTACCTTGCTGATTTGGCAAAAACAGAAGTAATAAATGCCCATCAGGTAAAGTTTAGTTTTAAGTCTACCCATAATCCTAAAATGCCATTCATTTTGGCAACCTTACCGATTTATTCAAAAGCGGATTGGCAAAAAAGAGATTTTAGCCGAATTATCCTACAACCGATTATTGGTTCGGGGCCATATGTAGTTGAACGAGTTGATGCAGGTAGAAGTATTAGTTATAAAAGAAATCCAAATTATTGGGCAAAAGATTTGCCTATTAACAAGGGGCGTTATAATTTTGACCGATTAAAATATGTCTATTATCGAAATTGGGATATTGCTTTTGAAGGATTTAAATCTGGGCAATACACTTTGCATGAAGAAACTAATCCTAAAAAATGGGTAACAGATTATCGTTTTCCAGCCGTAAAAGCGGGACTTGTTACTCAATATAAGTTTCGTCACCATAATCCTATCGCTACTGAAAGCTATGTGTTTAACACTAGGCGAAAACCCTTCAATGATATTCGTTTTAGACAAGCTTTAACCTATGCCTATGACTTTGAATGGCAAAATAAAGCTTTGTTTTATGGTCAATATCAACGTCTTCAAAGTTATTTTGAAAATAGTGAATTAGCAGCAACGGGTCGACCTTCAAAACCTGAATTAGAATTGTTAAAACCGTTATTGCCTAAGTTATCTCCACTCATGCAACAAGGTATTTTAGCCGACTGGAAATATCCAGTGTCGGATGCAAGTGGGTTCAACCGTCAGAACTTGTTAACTGCACGGCAATTACTGATACAGGCTGGTTATAAAGTTAAAGAAGGACAGCTATTTACACCTGAAGGAAAAAAAGTTCAGCTTGAGTTTTTAATTCAGCAAGATGGTAAACAACGAACACTTTTACCTTTTATTCGTAACCTAAAAAAGTTAGGCATTGCGGTTAATTTGCGTCAGGTCGATGCTCCGCAATATTTAGAAAGGACTCGTCGTTACGATTTTGATATGACCACAATGAATCTGCCGCAATCTCTCAACCCGGGCAATGAACAAACTCAGTTTTGGGGAAGTATCGCGGCAGCGCAGGATGGAAATTACAATTATGCAGGGATTCGCAACCCAGTAATTGATCAAGTGATTTCAAAACTCGTTGCAAGTAAAAGCCGTGAACAACAGATTATTTATACTCGCATTCTCGATCGATTGCTTAGAGCTGGTTATTATCAAATCCCGACCTATGGTAAAGGTGAAAACTGGTATGCTTATTGGAATATGTATCAACAACCTAAAGTTAAACCAGCACTTTCTTCTGGAATAGAATATTGGTGGAGTGATGCAAATAAAGCCAAAACAGTTGCCAAATATTTACATCAACAATAAAAAGCACCTGCCATAAAGGAAATCCTGTTATATGGGTTCATATATTCTCAAGCGACTTCTTTTAATGATTCCCACATTGTTTGTCATTTTATTGATTAACTTTGTGGTTGTGCAAATTGCACCAGGTGGGCCAGTTGAGCAAGCAATACATCAGGCACAAAGTGATTTGGGAATTGGTCGTGCATTGAGTGCAGAAACTTATTATCAAGGTGCTCAAGGTTTAAGCCCTGAAATGGTTGAGCAAATTAAGGCTCAGTACGGCTTTGATCGTTCTGCCCCTGAACGATTTTTTCTAATGTTAAAAGGCTATTTAACTTTAGATTTTGGACAAAGTTTCTTTAAAGATAAACCAGTCGTGCAATTGTTGTGGGAAAAAATACCTGTTTCGATTTCGCTTGGGCTAGTGAGCACTTTTCTGATTTATTTAATTTCTATTCCACTGGGAATTAAGAAGGCAAGACAGCAAGGCTCATGGTTTGATCGGTCCACCTCTTTAGTTCTTGTGGTGGGATATGCTGTACCAAGTTTTGTATTTGCCATTTTGTTAGTTGTTTTTTTTGCGGGCGGCTCTTATTTTCAATGGTTTCCATTACAAAACTTAGTATCGGATAATTTTCATCAACTTAGTCTTTGGGACAAAGTTACCGATTATTTATGGCATATGACTTTGCCACTGATTACCATGGTATTAGGCGGTTTTGCCAGTTTAACCTATTTAACTAAATACTCATTTTTAGAAGAGCTCAATAAACCTTACGTTTTGGCAGCCTATGCAAAAGGTTTGAACAGCCAACAAGTTTTATATAAGCATGTTTTTCGAAATGCCATTTTAGTCGTGCTCGCAGGATTACCAGAAGTGTTAGCGGGTATTTTCTTTGTGGGTAACCTGTTTGTAGAAATTATTTTTCATTTAGATGGGGTGGGTTTGCTGGGCTTTGAAGCCCTTGTCCAGCGAGACTATCCTGTTATTTTCGGGGTTTTATTTTTCTTTACTTTATTTAGCTTAATTTTACGTCTCATATGTGATGTGTTGTATCAATGGATTGATCCTCGGGTTCACTTTGACGCACAAGGAGGCAAATAATGTCTTTAATTGTGCGTACACGATTACAGCGTTTTAGGCAGCATAAATTGGGTTGGGCCAGCTTTATTTTATTTAGTCTGATTTTGGTTTTGTCCTTAGCTGCGGAGTTGATTGCTAACGATAAACCGCTGTTAGTGAAGTATGAAGATTCTTACTATTTGCCAGTGTTAAAAACATATCCAGAAACGGCTTTTGGTGGAGTGTTTGAAACAGAAACTGATTATAAAGACCCCGCGGTACAAGCGCTTATTAATCATAAAGGTTGGGCAGTTTGGCCCCTCATTCAATTTTCATATCAAACTCCTAATTTAGACTTGGCCGTTCCTGTACCGTCACCACCCTCCAAGCAAAATTGGTTGGGAACAGATGATCAGGGAAGGGATGTTTTTGCCCGCATTCTTTATGGTTTAAGAATATCGTTACTTTTCGGTTTAGCTTTAACGTTTTGTTCTGCTTTGTTTGGCATTACTGTGGGCGCCATTCAAGGTTACTATGGCGGTTGGGTAGATTTATTGGGACAACGTTTAGTTGAATTCTGGAATGGCTTGCCCATGCTTTTTATGGTCATGATTTTGGTCAGCATGTTTGTACCCAATGTATATTGGCTATTTTTCATTATGTTGTTTTTCGGCTGGACCGTTTTGGTGGGTATTGTCAGAGCCGAATTTTTAAAAGCTCGCCAGTTGGATTATGTTCGTGCAGCCCAAGTATTGGGAGTGACCGATCGCGCTATTATTTTTAAGCATATTTTGCCCAATGCGATCAGTTCGAGTTTGTCTCAGTTACCTTTTATTTTAACGACTAATATTAGCGCGTTAACCGCTCTTGATTTTTTAGGGTATGGACTGCCGCCCGATGCAGCCTCACTAGGTGAGTTATTGCTGCAAGGTAAAAATAATTTAGATGCGCCATGGCTGGCAATTTCAGGCTTTTTTAGTCTGGCTATTGTTCTTTCACTTTTAATTTATATTGGGGAGGCGGCCCGTGATGCGTTTGACCCAAGAAAATAGTTTAAATACTGCCTCAACGTTATTGAAGGTAGAACATCTTTCAGTTCAAACCAAAGACCAAAAGGTTTTATTGAAAGATCTGAATTTTTACTTAAATGAAGGGAAAACACTCGCTATTGTGGGCGAGAGCGGTTCAGGTAAATCGATGAGCTGCTTAGCAATAATGGGATTACTGCAAGAAAAATTAGAAGTAACAGGTCAGGTCTGGATTGGTTCACAAAACATGCTTGAGTTAGATGAGAGAGCTCAAGCAAATTTACGTGGTCGACAAATCGCTATGATTTTTCAGGAGCCTGCTACTGCGTTAAATCCGCTACATCGGGTTGAGAAAATTGTAGGAGAAAACCTTCTTTTATCAGGTTTTTCAAAACATGAGGCTCGACAGCGAATAGTTGACCTGCTAAAAGATGTGGGAATTGTTGAACCAGAACAAATTTTAAAACGCTATCCACATGAGCTCTCTGGTGGACAAAAACAACGTGTCATGATTGCGATGACATTGGCGCTTCAACCTAAAGTTTTGATTGCTGATGAGCCTACTACTGCGTTAGATGTGGTTTTACAGATACAGATTTTAGAGCTATTAAAATCTTTACAAGCAAAATATGGAATGGCACTTATTTTAATTAGCCATGATCTAAATTTAGTAAATCGCTATGCTGAGAAACTGATTGTATTGCAAAGTGGGCGTGTAGTAGAGCAAGGTGAACTGAGCCGAATCTTTGCAAACCCTAAAACAGCTTATACAGCGCAATTATTAGATCATGATTTTGGAAAAGTAGAATCTTTACCTGCTCAGCAGAACGTTTTATCAGTTCGACAGCTCAGCGTGCAATTTCCTATAAGAAAAGGAATTCTAAATCGCATTCAAGGGTATTTCACTGCAATAGAAGATTTGAGTTTCGATCTTGCTCAAGGGGAATCGCTTGGGGTAGTTGGCGAAAGTGGTGCAGGTAAGTCATCTTTAGCCTTGGCTTTGGTTCAGCTTGTTAAAAGTAAAGGGCAAATTGTTTTTTTAGGGCAAGATTTGAATCAGTTACAGCCAAAAGTGCTACGGTTGATGAGATCAGATTTTCAACTTGTATTCCAAGACCCATTTGGCAGTTTAAACCCACGTATGACGGTAGGGCAGATTATTGCTGAAGGATTAAAGTTAAAAGCTGCGAATGAAAAAGAGGTAATCCAGCAAGTTGAGTCTGTCTTGATAAAAGTTGAGTTGGCTGAAGATTTTCAACACCGTTATCCTCATGAGCTTTCAGGTGGCCAACGTCAACGGGTTGCTTTGGCAAGAGCTTTAGTCGTTCAACCGAAACTCTTAATTTTGGATGAACCTACATCCGCCTTAGATCGGACCACGCAAAAAGCCATGATCAAGTTGTTGCAGCAATTACAGCAAACTGAGCAGTTAAGTTATATTTTTATTAGTCATGATCTAAATATAGTGAAATCACTGTGCCATAAAGTGATGGTATTACGTCATGCCAAAGTTGTTGAATTTCAGGAAACTGAACTCCTATTTTCTAAGCCTCAAACTGAATATACTAGACAATTAATTAAAGCATCTCTTTAAGATTTTATTTTAATTATTTGTTTTTAATAGAATAAATTTAATTTTGAACTTATGCAAAAAGTTGCATATTTTTATATTCTTTAAAATTGACATGTGCTATTGTCAGTTATCGATTATGTCTTGACACGCCCAATAACTCATTTAAATTAGAGTAATTGCTCTATAATTCAAAAAAAGAGGTTAACCATGAACCAGATTGCTCAACCTATCACAATTCGTAATACCACCTTTAAAAACCGAATTATTAAAGGTGCGATGAGTGAGGCGCTTGCAAATTATGAAGGTCAACCAAATGATTTACATTTGGGCTTATATGGTGCTTGGGCAAAAGGTGAGCTTGGGTGTGCCATTACTGGTAATGTTATGGTAAATGCCAGAGCAAAAAATGAACCCGGTGTTGTTGTTATTGAAACCGAACGGGATTTAGAGCGCTTAAAAGAGTGGGCAGCATTAGGTAAAAAATATGGCATGGTTCAGTTGATTCAATTGTCGCACCCAGGTCGTCAGTGCCCAAAAGGTTTAAATAAAGAAACCGTTGCACCATCGGCAGTACCTTTTAGCCCAGCTTTAGCAACTATGTTTGGAACGCCACGTGAACTTACTCATGATGAAATTCTAGATATTATTAATCGTTTTGCGACAGCAGCTCATATCTGTGAAAAAGCAGGTTTCGAAGGGGTGCAACTGCACGGCGCACATGGTTATTTAATTAGTCAGTTTTTATCTCCATTAACCAATAAGCGTACAGATCAATGGGGTGGTTCAGTTGAAAATCGGAGCCGTTTTTTATTAGAGGTTTATAAGGCAGTACGTGAAGCAACCTCAGAAAATTTTATTATTTCAGTGAAGCTTAACTCGGCTGACTTTCAGCGTGGCGGTATTAGCGAAGAAGATGTCATTTCAGTGTTTAAAGCAGTAGATGAAGCTGGTATCGATTTAATTGAAATTTCAGGTGGCACTTACGAGGCACCAGCAATGGCTGGAGCTAAGGCGGATAAACGTAAAGCAAGCACGATTGCGCGTGAGGCATACTTTTTAGATTTTGCTGAGAAAATCCGCCAGCATGTTAAATGTAAGCTCATGGTGACAGGTGGGTTCCGTACTGTAGAGGGCATGAATGCTGCACTCGCAAGTGGTGCATGTGACTTTATTGGTATTGCTCGCCCATTTGCCGTGGAAACTGATTTAACAGAACGTTTAATTGCAGGGCAAGACGTGCGCTATGCCGTAAAACCGATTAAAACAGGTTTACCTTTTGTCGATAAAATGGCAATTATGGAAATTATTTGGTATGCCGCTCAATTTAAAACCATTGGCAAGGGTAAAAAACCAAATCCAAAACTTTCACCACTAGTGGTGTTTTTGAATTATGCCAAAGGCAATATTAAAGCGGTGATTCAAGGACAAGTGAACTCGCGTAAATCTGCATAAATCAGATGCGCCATTTCGATAACTGAAATGGCGCATTTCTTTTAGAACGTATAGCTCATACCCAATTGAACCGTACGTGATTCACTCGGATAAGCATATAAATTGAAAGCACTTTCATCATAAACTTTGTCAAAAATATTTTTCAGATCTAAGTTAAGACGAAGTTTTGGTGTCGCTTGATAATAAGAAACTAAGTCGGTAACCGCATAACCTTTCATAGTGTAGGTACTATTTGCTGTTTGTCCTGCACGCTTATCAATATATTTTTGATTAATCCCTAGACCTAAGCCTTGTAAAGGGCCATCTTGAAATTCATAAATATTTAGAAGATTAAAACTATTCTTTGGAATATTGGCTAAAGCGGTTCCTTTTTGCAATGTATTGTCTTTGCTGACTTCTGCATCTGTATAGACATATCCACCAATAATTTTCCAAGAAGGTGTAATTTGTCCCGCAACATTTAGCTCAATACCTTGACTATGAACTTGGCCAGCAGCAACTTTATAGGCTGAATCTACAGGATCTAGAGTTAACACATTTTCTTTTTTTGCATAAAAAATAGCAGAGTCCACCGATAGCATATTGTCGAGTGCTTGCCATTTAAAGCCTAACTCGTAAGCCATGCCTTCCTCTGGGTCAAAACCTTCTCCATTACGGCTAGCACTAGTGTTAGGTTTAAAAGATTTCGCAGCATTGCTATAGATTGAAAGGTCATCACGAGCTTTAAAAACCAAACCTAAACGTGGAGTAAAGGCATTGTGACTCGTATTCCAATTCGCGGTATTCGGTAATAGGTTTTTGTAATCATGTTCGTAATGTTCAAAACGTAAGCCTAGTAGCGCGCTTAAGCGTTCATTTAAATCGATTTGGTCTTGTACAAAAAGAGCAGTTGTTTTTAAGTTTTCACGGTCATGAGTAGTAACCCTATTAAGCTCAGGCAGCGGTTGGCCTAAAACAGGATTATAAATATTAATAGGATAACTACCGACATCACCACTTGAACGAATAATGTATGACTTGTAATCATAATTTTCATATTCAAGCCCAGTCACTAAAGTATGTGCTAATCCTAAAAGCTGGAAATTACCTGTTAAGTTAATTTGGGCATCTGTATCTTGCCATTTCAATTCACGATAGTTGTAATTCCGGCCTAAAGTTTCGCCGTCATTTTGAATGCCATTTGCTTCTACCGCATAGCCATACAATTTGCCATTTGAATATTGCACACCCGCATTAAGCTTCCAGTCATTTCCAAGGTCATGTTCGACTCGTAATTGAGTCATATTGTTATCATTGTAGAGTCGGTTGTTGTATTTACCCGTTTCCCATAAATAAGTTTCGGGTGAACTATTAAAAGACTTCTGGCCTGCATAGCGTGTTTGACCACGGTCAAGCGGATGCTGGTTACGTAAAATATCGGCTTCAAAGGTAACTTTAGTCGCGTCGGAAGCTTGCCATTGAATGACTGGTGCAATTCCATAACGTTTAGATTCAACGTGGTCGCGATAACTATCACCGCCTTCTGCAATCACATTGAGGCGATAACCAATATTTTCTGCATTTGGAATAGTGCCTGTCGTGTCGACAGTGGTGCGATATAAACCTTCACTGTTAAGCTGCGCGCCTAAAGTGGTTTGTTGCTCAGACTTTGGAGTTTTAGAAATTAAGTTAAACGTACCACCTGGGTCACCACGACCATATAAGCTGGAAGAGGGGCCACGTAAAACGTCTACGCGTTCAATCGTGTTGCTATCTGGAGCGTTCGGATAACCACGGTTAATCGGAAATCCATTACGGTAAAATTCACCACTGGTGAAACCACGTAGGTTAAACCCTGATAAGCCTTGACCGCCAAAGTTATTAGCACGAGTAACACCGCCAGCTAAATCAAGCGCTTCGATTAAACGTGTTGCTCCAATATCTTCAATTACTTTTTGAGTCACCACACTGACAGATTGTGGCGTATCTTTTAATGCGATTTCGGTACGTGTTGCGCTACTCGAATTCTCTACCTTATAAGCTTGGTCAGATCCTTGTTGAGCTTTAATTTTAATCGTCGCAAGAGTCGTTGAAGAAATATCTGTTTCTGCAAAAGCAGTTGATAAACAGCAGAATTGAGCAATGCTCAGGGAGAGGAGACGAAGCTTAAGATCCATTTAAAACCTTGTTGATAATAAATATCAGTATAGAAATAAGAATTATTATATTGTAAATCTATGTAAAGGAAATACTGGATCAGTGATATTTAAATACAAATGTATTTTATTTGGAAATAAGAGAGGTTAAAAAAACAAATAGAATGTTAAGAAAATAAAAAAGAAATTTTATAAGAATAGAATATGGCGTCCCTACGGGGATTCGAACCCCGGTTACCGCCGTGAAAGGGCGATGTCCTAGGCCTCTAGACGATAGGGACGTTGAGGATGGCGGTATCTTAAGAAGCCGCCACCAAACTGTCAAGTAGGTAAGGAGACAGTTTGTTCAAAATATAGCAAAACAGTTCAGCAGTCTTCTGAGTATCGTATAAAGCAGAGTGTGCTTCTTTACCATCGAACTCAATTCCAGCTTGAATACAGGCTTTAGCAAGGACGGTTTGTCCAAACATTACAGCACTTAAAGTAACTGTATCCATGACTGAAAAACTATGAAAAGGGTTCTGGTTTTTTGTGCTTGTACGTGCAATTGCAGCTTGAACAAAACCAAGATCAAAATGGGCGTTATGACCGACCAAAACAGCATGCGTACAATGTTGCTGTTTACGAACTTCATTGACTGATTTAAAAATACGGCGTAATGCAGTCCGCTCATCTTCAGCCATTGCAATACGCATTGGATTGAATGGATCAATACCAATAAAGTCTAGCGAACGTCGGTCGAGGTTAGCCCCTTCAAACGGGTTAATATGCGCATGAAATGCTGGGCCAGGGACAAATTGTCCCTGAGCATCATACACAATTGGAATGCACGCAATTTCTAGCAATGCATCTGTCTGGGCATTAAAACCTGCCGTTTCAACGTCAACAACAACAGGTAAGAAGCCACGAAAACGTTGGCCAATGACCGGGACAGAGGTTTCTTGTGTCACACTTTTCTCCATTGCAGCGTTTTCCCGGCATGCAGCGGGATAATTTTTTGATCATCTAAATAATCAAAAGATTCTGGTACAAGGTTATCTTCTTTTACCAAAGTAATAGTAGAAGTATTACGTGGTAGACCGTAGAAGTCTGCGCCAAAATGGCTAGCAAAACCTTCTAGGCGTTCT
>NZ_JRVL01000323.1:0-1447 GCF_054823985.1 Acinetobacter sp. GN11
TTTAGTGCTAAATGCTTCAACGTCATACCACCGAACTTTTACAGTCGGGTACTTCTTCAATTGAGTAATCTTTGTTCGAAAGAGGCAAGATATTACATAGGTGCTACGGTATCTACAAAGTGAATGATCTTGGTATTTACTTCATCAGCATACTCTCCGTTGATTGCATGTGAAGCATCTTTAATCATATCTACAGTACCTTTCTTTAAGCTCTCTTGCGCATTGGAAACGGCAGTTTTAGAGTCATTCATGACACTACGACCCGCCATCAAGGCAAAGACGGGGATATTGATATCTCTTAATTGATCTTTAGTGATTCGTGTTGGCGTTGGTGTCTTGACTGAGAACGTATGCATCCCTGTTTCAATGAGCTGCGCGACGGGGTCATCTGCTTTGACCGTGGCTCCTCCAGAGATATAGCTCAGCATATAATTGCGTATAGGTGTTGGAATCACAGTAATTGATGCTGGAATTGAGATGAGGATTGTAGTCAGCGGAATATTATCAAATACAAATACAGGATCGATAAGACTAAGACTTGCTACCTTATTGGGAAAGTGTACGACATAGTTAGTTGCTGTCCAACCGCCAATAGATACACCTATAAGATGAAGCTTACTCTCAGGCAATTGAGTCAGTGCTTCATCTAGCCATTTTGCTTGATCTTCAACGTTGGTAATCGCTTTAGTTTGCTTACTCATTCCGGGTTCATTAATTAAGTCGACGGTATAGACTGAACGACTCTTTAATAAACCCGCAAGGTTTGGGCTCCACATGGGTGTAGATGCTGATCGACCCGGTAGTAGTACAAAGGGTTCTTTTGTATTCTTGCCACTATCAAAATAATAAACTCGAACCGTGCCATATGATGTCTTTAGGTCGAGTGTTTTTTGGGGCGTGGGCAAGTTCGCCATTGCTCGATCGTAAGCTCTTTTAAATTTTAGCTTGCCTGTATCAGATGTATAATGACTCAATGGATTAGTATCTCGATCGACAAATAGACCCGCACCAATCAAGATTGTGAGGCCAACAGCGCCGAAAAATAATTTCTTTTTCATTGAGTCATTCCTAAATAAAGCATACGTTGGACGACACAGATAGGTGATTTTTTCAGTGTAGAAACGAGTTAAGCTTTATACTATTTCAATTGTGTTTTACTTTTAATATTCTTCAAATACATCATGCTGAATATAGAAATGAAGGATACCGACAAATTTCCTTTTCCAAGAATAATAGCTCTTCATTTATTACCGTAAGCTAAATTCATAAGCATTGTAAACTTACATACTTATGGTAATGATATAGGCACTGCACTTAAAAATTATGACATTTAGAGGATTTATCATGCTTCTTTTATAAAGAACTTTCATACTCCACATATCCATCTTCAATGGCAGGAATAATCTCTACAAATTCAAAGTAGGGCACTGTACAAAATTCAGAGTCT
>NZ_JRVL01000324.1:0-636 GCF_054823985.1 Acinetobacter sp. GN11
AAAGATGCTCATGAAATAAAAGAATGTTATGAAAAAACGGCTCATAGCTATTTAAACGAAATAAATTTAATTCCAAAGGCAGCCATACGATATCAATATGCACTGTGGGGCCATTATGCAGCGATGTTTCATGCGGGTCATATAGAATATAAAGATAAGCTTCAAGAAATCGTTGACTATCATCACATTGAAGATCATAAACGAACATATCAACAGATGTATGAAAATATATTGAATCCAAGTGTTTTTCAAAAACGTTTAGATGCTATTCCTTACAGTCCCGATTGCCACTGATTCATATTTGCAATTATTTATAATTAATCATCGTAGTTCAGATCGCCCTCATCAACATTGATATAATCTGGTTGAGGGTCTTTATCAAATTGTACAGCACGTATTTTAACCTTACCTAAAATTTTTGCTTTCCCTACCCTATGCATACCATCCATTATTCTCCCCTGAGAACATAGTATTATTGGATAAGACAAATCTGCTTTTTGAATTAATATCATATGATCAATGATATCTTGAGTAGTGGGATAAGAATCCGGATACCAATACGGTTCATCTAATTCTTTTATTTCTGATAGTAAAATTTCTTTTACTTTAAAATCTCTAGTCAAAGCTACTAAATTA
>NZ_JRVL01000325.1:0-1382 GCF_054823985.1 Acinetobacter sp. GN11
TTGTTATCGTTTTAATATTTTTATTTTCTTTTAAGTCTTTTTCTTTTAGTTGGATAAAATCTAATAATTGATTCGGTTTTGATATATTTTCATATTCATTAAAATTTTGACGCTGGAATACTAAGTTGTTTTTATTCTGAATAAGAAAGTATTGCTGAGGAAGAAAGCCAATAATAGGGTTGTTGTTGTCATTTAAATAAATGAGCCCAGTTAATCCTTGTAAATTTTTTAAAATCTCGGCAGCATTTTTGCCATGTAATGAGATTTTTTTCTTTAACTGAGACATTTTTTAATAACAGAATAGTTAATGAGGGAAATATTAGTTTACTACAACTTGTGGATCATCAGGGAGAAGACTGATGAGAGAGGTATTTTTTGCTGATAAAATGGTCGAATTTTAGTGTGGGATTAGAGTTGTATTTGTGAAGCTAAAAGCGAAATAAATAGAGTGTACCGTTTGTCGGGTAGTTGGCAAAAAATGCACAACACTAGTTGAACAAAAAGTAACGTAGATGTAATTTAGTAATTGCTAAGCAAAACTACTCAAGGATTGGAAGTTTCGGTTGCTATAAAAGAAAAATGCAACTTGAGACAATGAGAGTGGTTAAAGTCAAAAAATAAATGCTCTTGGGAGAGTGCTCAATGAAAATGTTCACTAAACTTGCTTTAGTTTCTTCTTTAGCTATCAGCGCAAATGCAATGGCAATGCAGTCAATGGACGATGCTGCACTAAGCGCCGCTACAGGTCAAGATGGTATTAACATCGGTATCGCTTTAGGTTCTGGCGGTGTTTCTATCGATAAATTATATCTACACGATAATGATGGTTTAGCATCATCAACTGGTATTACTGGTGCTTCAGGTACTGGTGGTGCAATCGCAATCAGCGGCGTTACTCTTACCCAAACAGGTACAGGTAATCTTTTAGATTTAGCAATTGATACAAATGGTGCTTCGGGCTCAAACGGTGCTTTTTTAAACGTTGCTGCGACAGTAGGTGCGGTTGATATTCATGTAGGTTCAATTGGTGTAGGTACTTCTGGTACTTTAAACCAAACAACTGCTGTACGTGGTATTACAGAAACAGCTCCAACTGAAATTATCTCTGGTTTAGATTTATCTTTAGGTCAGATTTCAGCGAATGTTCAGTTAGGTGCTACACCACAAGGTGCAATGATCAAAGTAAATTCGAGTTTAAAAGGTGGTTTAACACTATCTAACTTTGGTATTAATGACGCTGCTGGCGGCGGTAAAATTGTCCTAGATAAAGTAATGGTACGTGGTGCTGGTAATACTACTGGTGATTTAGACGTTAATGCGAATATTTCAGTTGTACCAACTGGCTTAAAAATCCAAAATAATAGTACTCAAGGCATGAATGT
>NZ_JRVL01000326.1:0-700 GCF_054823985.1 Acinetobacter sp. GN11
TTTAATAACTAAAATGTAAAAAAGCCATTGCCTTGGCAATGGCTTTTTTGTTTATAATCATAAAATTATGCGCCCTTAGCTTAACTGGATAGAGCAGTTGCCTCCTAAGCGACCGACGTGGGTTCGAGTCCCGCAGGGCGCACATATAAAAGATTATAAAGATGACTTTATTAAATTTAAAATAAACTCTCCATAATCCTTTGCAACTTCAACCAAGCTATCATTCTCTTTTGAAATATTTGGATTCCATTCATATACAGCTCCCTCCTCTTCATCCTTCATTTTAGAACAGTCTAAAACATAATAATATCCGTCCGAAGTCTGTGAAATTATAAGTAAGTGCTTAGGAAAATTATATTTTTCTCGATCATGTAGAGTTAACCAAATTGCATCAGGAATAGATGAATTTTCAAAGTCTTCATCAATAACTCCATAAAACTCTTGCCCAGCAATATCTCCAGCTCCATATTTTTTCAAAAAAACCTTATAGGTTTGAGGGAAATTAATATCTAAAACTTGCTCAGCCTTATTGATTAATTCGTCCGAACACCCATTCATAAAATCAGCGTCATCTGGGTTTTCCTGAATTAGTTTAAAGGCTTCAGTTAAATCTTTCATGCTCATCTTAATTACTACCTAAAGTCATTAGCGCGTTCTTTCCAATATTGTTTTTTCCAAGTATCAAAAACTATTCCTATAT
>NZ_JRVL01000005.1:0-12861 GCF_054823985.1 Acinetobacter sp. GN11
AAAAAAATATGGGATTTACCCTGATTGAGCTAATCATTGTCGTCATGATTGTCGCTATTTTTGCGGCAATTGCGATTCCATCATATCAAGCTCAAATTCGCCGTGCAGATACCGCAGCAGTACAGCAGGAGTTATTAAAACTTGCTGGACAATTAGAAAGATATAAAAGCCAAAACTTTTCTTATCATGGTTTTGATCCTAAATATTTATATGGACAAACCTCAGCAATGAGTAGTTTGGATTTTCCAAGCAGTACCAATAAAAAGTACACGATTACTCTAGCTGATATTAGTGAAACAGGAGCTACTACTTTATTAGCGAGTAGTGCTGGATTAGGCCAAAGATGGGCGATTAGAGCAATACCAGAAACGGCAGGGTATGATGCTCTGTTAATTACCAGTACAGGGATTAAATGTAAATCTAAATATTTGGTGGCAAATGATCTAACTAATATCAATAATTATACGGGGTGTGCTACAAATGCTGAAAAATGGTAGTCATCAAGGATTTACATTAATTGAGCTGATGGTTGTGGTGGCAATCATTGCAATTTTGGCAGCAATTGCTTACCCATCTTATACCCAATATAAAATCCGTACTAATCGTACGGATGTACAAGCTGAGATGCTGCGTATTAATCAACGATTACAAAGCTATAAAGTCGTTAATCATAGTTTTAATAATGCTACTTTAGATAATGGTACAGCATTGCAAAATTATCCTTTAACAGGAACAGCTTTTTATACTGTAACTTTAGCTATTGATGCTGACAATCAGGGATATTTACTCAAAGCCACTCCAATTATTACTTCTATACAAAATGGTAATGGCGAGATTTGCGTAAATCAGGATCAGCAGCGCTCTTGGTCTAAAGGCGTAGCCTGCTCATCAATAAGCTTGTCAAATACATCAAATTGGGATGGGCGCTAATTTAAATTCAAAACTGCGGATAACTCAAAATTTAATCTTTCTTTCAGGGCAAAAATCACGTAGAATGTTGCCCTCTATGAAAGGGGTTTGAAGTGTTGCCGATGGTCGGCGCAGGGATAATCCGTAAGAATTATAAGGCTTTTATCATGGTTGTTATTCGTTTAGCACGTGGCGGCGCAAAAAAACGTCCATTCTATCAAATCGTTGTGACTGATAGCCGCAATGCACGTGATGGTCGTTTCATCGAGCGTATCGGTTTCTTTAACCCGACTGCACAAGGTCAAGCAGAAAAACTTCGTTTAGATGCAGACCGTTTTGCTCACTGGGTTTCTCAAGGTGCTCAACCTTCTGAACGTGTTGCTTCTTTAGCTGCTCAAGCTAAAAAAGCTACTGCATAATTTTTTGTAGTAGGTAACCCATGACATCGACACAGAATGTTCCCGAAGATCGTATTCAGATTGGACAGTTACGTTCAGCTTATGGATTGAATGGGTGGCTCTGGGTGTATTCAAATACAGAACCTATGAGCAACATGTTTGACTACCTGCCTTGGTACATTGAGACCAAGGCCGGTTGGCAAACAATAGATGTAAAACGTTGGAAACCACATGGCAAAGGCTTGGTTGTTGCTTTGAAAGGTGTGAGTGATCGCACTGGAGCAGAAAACTTGGTTGGCGCTAATATCTGGATTGCTAAGTCTCAACTGCCAAAAGCAGATGTAGATGAGTACTACTGGTCAGATTTAAAAGGCTTAACAGTGTTTGGTCTTGATGATGAAGAGCAGGAAGTAAACTTAGGTAAAATTCATGAATTGTTTGAAACTGGAGCCAATGATGTGATGGTGGTACATGCTACCCCAGACAGTATTGATTCAGAAGAACGCATGATTCCTTGGCATAAAGATGTAGTACAACGTGTTGATCTTGAAGCTGGTCGTATTTACGTCAATTGGGGCGTAGATTATTAATCCTTTTAGGATTAATACGGCAGGAAAATAGAGGAGTCTGTAATGTTTTTTGCAGTCATTACGCTTTTTCCTGAAATGTTTGAAGCGATTACAGCCTACGGCATCAGCGGACGTGCGGCAAAACGGGATATCGTACAAGTTACTTGTATTAACCCTCGTGATTTTGCTGAGGGAAACTACAGAAGAGTGGATGAACGTCCATTTGGTGGTGGCCCTGGGATGGTGATGATGGCTGAGCCTTTAGCGAAAGCAATAGCGCATGCCAAACAGCTTGCCTCACAAGCAGGACATGTTCATGTTCCTGTGGTGTATATGTCTCCACAAGGCAAAACTTTAAATGAACAGGCAGTACAGCAGTTTGTTGATTACGATGGCTTAATTGTACTGTGTGGACGTTATGAGGGAGTGGATGAACGTTTGATCCAGCATTATGTTGATCAGGAATGGTCAATTGGTGATTACGTTTTATCAGGTGGTGAATTGCCCGCTATGGTGTTACTTGACAGTATTATTCGCCGTTTGCCGAATGTAATGTCAGATGAACAGTCAGCAGTACAAGATTCTTTTGTTGATGGTCTTTTAGATTGTCCACAATATACAAAGCCAGACCATTTTGAGGGGCTGGATGTACCGGAAGTTTTAAAATCTGGACATCATGGCAATATCGAAAAGTGGCGTTTTGTGCAGCGGTATCAACGAACTTTAGAACGTCGACCAGAGTTGGCTGAAAAAGTAGAGTTGAATAAGCAGCAGAAAAAATGGCTAAAAGATGCTAAAGGGGATGGTGGTAATTCTTAACCGCTATTCTCGGGAACGAAAGTTCTGCAACAAAACGAGAAGCAATGCTTCGAGTTAAAGCATGATTCTATTTAATGAATAGTTTTATGTATATTCTAAGGCTCTTTATAGACATGTTGTCATAAAGGGAAAGATAAACGGGTTGATATGCGCTTTAGCCTCTATCCCCAGCGGAACCCCAGACCTCTTCTGACTCCGCACATATTGGAGATTCCACAATGAGTGGTAAACATCCTTTAGTTCAAATTATTGAAAATGCACAGTTAAAAACTGATATCCCTGCTTTTGCTCCTGGTGACACTGTTATTGTCCAAGTTAAAGTAAAAGAAGGTGAGCGTGAGCGTCTTCAGGCATTTGAAGGTGTTGTAATCGCGAAGAAAAACCGTGGTTTAAACTCTGCATTTACAGTTCGTAAAATTTCTAGCGGTGTTGGTGTTGAGCGTGTATTCCAAACTCACTCACCAGTTGTTGCTAAAATCGAAGTGAAACGTCGTGGTGACGTTCGTCGTGCTAAACTTTACTACCTCCGTGACTTGTCTGGTAAAGCTGCACGTATTCGTGAAAAATTACCAGCTCGTAAAGCGTAAGCTTATACCGAGTAAAAAAATGCGCCTTTTGGCGCATTTTTTTGTTTAAAAATTATAATCCTTGTAGCTTTAAACGGTTTGCGTGTTGACGGTAAACCGAGACAGGATCTGAGGCAAAAATAGAACGTATCCCCAGTACTTGATTGACTTCATCTAAATGATTCCAGTTGTAATCATCACGAATTGTTTTACCAAATTTGGCGCTGCATCGGGAAACTAGACCATCATTATCACCAAACGGATCGACTACTAGACTACTGCCTGTAAGGGCAATATCAAATGGATCTAATGGATTTGTTAAAGCTTTATTTCCTGAGAAAGAATACATATAAATGCCTTTGTCTTGATATGCCCCCTCACCACAAGAAGAAGTTGGTACACCCATAGGGAATTGAGCATTAAATTGAGCTGAACCTTTAGTTGATAAGCTATGGGCGCCTGCTAAAGAGTCATGCGGATAGCTTGTTGGATCCAGGCCTCCTGCCCAAGTAATTGCTGCTGAAAACCAGTTTACTAACGTTGCCAAGCCTGAAAGAGGAGTACCCTCAACGTTCAGAATGACATCTGCCATTGGTGAACCCTTATGAGGCGCACCAATCGTGGTAAGTGAGGCAACTTTTTCTGGCATGATACCGGCTACATAGCGAATTGTTGGACCCCCATGGCTATGACCGATTAAGTTGACTTTAGGCTTGCCAGTAATGGCAATAATCTCTTCTACTTGCTGTGCAAGTTGTTCCCCACGCACTTCTGTTGAGTTAAATGGCGAGACTCTTGTAGCCCAGACATTTCCTCCATTACGAGCAAGATCAGGAAGAATTTGGTACCAGTAATCGAGACCAAGTGTATCTGTTCCAACTCGGCTAAAGCCTGCCATACCGTGGTTAAAAACCATTGGATATTTTGTTTGTGCGTAAGATGAATATACGAACGAGCTTTTAACTTGTTCAGCATTTGTTGCATGGGCCGCTGAAATACTCAGTCCTGAGAGCATTGCAGCGTAGAAAAACATTAACTTCCTTTTCATTTTTTACTCACTATTTTTATTTTGTATGAAAAGCAGCTTTCTACTGCTAGTGAATGTTTAGCCAGTTCCCAAAAAAGGAAAGGCTTAGTAATTAAATGGCAGTTCACCTCCCTGATCATAGACCGTTTCAAAAGTTCGAAGTCTTAGTTGTTCTTGTGATGAGTTAAATTGTTGTTGGCGTAATTGTTGTATGGCTTGTTTTTTAGCACTATCACTCATATTGCTTTTAAGAATTTCATCTCTTCCACCCAGATAACTGTTAACCCTTTGTTGCCAAGCATTCCGCTCTGTATCTAAAGTTTCTAATCTTTGAGTCGCTTCGGCTCCCACAAGTGCTGTACGCATTTGCCGAAGTTCTTCTGCTGAACCCTTGCGAGCTTTAATTTGCTTGGTCAGTGTATGTAAATCATCAAGTTTAGAAAGTTCTTGCAGGTTTTGTTGCCAGTCTTCGGGAAGTTCTTCAAAACGTTCTTTAAGTTTTCGCGCTTTTTCAATTTCGCTTAAAGATGAGTCCTCAAGTATCTGCATTCGATCTAGCGTATAGTTCTGATAGATATCTTCGTTAGAGAAGAGTCCTTCAATTTCAGAGTTCGAAAAGAAGCGTTTTCTTATATCCTGAATTGAATTAAAGATCTTTTGAAAATAATTTTTATCTTGTTGTTTTGCTGACGGCGTTTGGATTTGAGCAAGTTGTTCACGATATTTTAAATAACGGGCCCATAAATCCATAATCTGTGAGCGTGCTGGTTCTAAATATTGTCCTTGAACAAATTTCCCAAAGTGATTTTTGATTTGTTCTAAATCATTTTCTCCATATTGGGTAATAAAATATTCAAAACAGTCGCGGGTTTGACTATTTACGACCAAATGTTGAGAACTATCAATTTTTAACTGGCAGTTAACTTCGGTGTCTTGCTGACTTTTACTGTGATACACATCTTCATTTAGCGATGAATGATCTGTCTGAGGAACCGATACTAAATTTTTAGCTTTATTTTCACTGATCTGAGCTGATGTGTTTTTTGAGTCAGGACTTAACCAATAGACACATGCAATGAGGCTCAAAATAAAAAATCCGAGCACGCACCACAATACCTTCTTCTGCATCCCTTGCATAAAGATATCTTCCTTAAGTTTTAATTTGTTGTTTTTTTACTCGATCATTAATGTGCCATAAAATAAGTGAAAAGGCACCTAAATATTGTGAAAATATCTTGCCGAATTTGCTAACATGTCGGCACTTTTTTCTAGCTTTGTGTTCCAATAAAAATGACGACAAAAAATCAAAAAATTTCTCGTCGCCATATTAGTGGTGTATTTCTATTAAATAAACCATTAGGGCTTAGTTCAAATGCGGCTTTGCAAAAAGTGCGTTGGTTATACCGCGCCCAAAAAGCAGGTCATACAGGAGCTTTAGACCCATTGGCGACAGGCTTACTTCCGATTTGTTTGGGAGAGGCCACCAAGTTCTCACACTATTTGTTGGACTCAACAAAGCGCTACCAAACCACCGTTCGATTGGGACAAACCACAACGACAGGTGATGTGGAAGGGGAAATTCTACAGGAGCGCTCTGTTCCTGTGCTCAGCCAAGAGCTTATTGAACAAGCCTTAGAAAAATTTAGAGGTGATATTCAACAAATTCCGCCAATGTACTCGGCTTTGAAAAAAGAAGGCAGGCCCTTATATGAGCTTGCCCGAAAAGGTATCGAGATTGAGCGTGAAGCACGTCCAATCACAATTTATGCCTTAGAGTTAATTGAATTTACTGAAAATAGTATCACTTTGGATGTAACTTGTTCTAAAGGAACATATATTCGTGTACTGGGCGAAGATATTGGTGAGGCACTTGGCTGTGGTGGGCATTTAACGATGCTAAACCGGACTCAAACAGGACATTTTGAGCTCATTCCGAGTTATACCATTGAATATCTGGAAAGCTTAACTGAAGAGCAAAGAGAAGCATTGTTACTTCCAGTTTATGCTCCGGTTGACCATTTCCTCAAAATTCAGGTGCCTGAAGGGCGTGAAAAATATTTTTGCAACGGTTTAGAAAGCAATATTGAGCATTCTGCAGAAGCAGAAGTTTTGGTTTTTTCGGGTGAGCGCTGTTTAGGCTTAGCTGAGATTACCGATAAAAAACGGTTGGTACCTAAGCGTATCTTAAATTTGTAGTAGATGTAGAGTATAGAGCATGGGCATGGAATGGGACGTTATCCTAAGTTTGATCTTTTTTGCGTTTACTGCGGGAGCAATTGATGCTGCTGTAGGTGGCGGTGGACTCATCCAGATTCCCGGGATCATGAGCACTTTTCCTAACATGTCGACTGCTACGGTGATTGGTACTAATAAAGTCTCATCCATTTTTGGTACGGCATCGGCAGCTTATACATTTGCTAAAAAAGTAAAATTGCAGTGGAAGCTTTTAGCAGTTATTGCCATTTGTGCTCTGATCAGCTCTTTTGCTGGGGCAGCTTGTTTATCGTTAATTCCTCAATCGGTATTACGTCCTTTCGTATTCGTAATGTTGATTGTGATTGCCGTTTATACGCTAGTTAAAAAGAACTTCGGACAGGTTCATACTGAACAAAAAACTACCAATAAAATGCTGATTTTGGCTGCTATTGGTAGTTTGGCGATCGGTTTTTATGACGGTATTTTTGGTCCGGGTACGGGCAGTTTCTTTATTTTCTTCTTTATTCGTTTTTTACAAGTCGATTTTTTACATGCTTCAGCTTTGTCAAAAATCGGTAACTTTATGACGAATTTAGCTGCTCTGAGCTTCTTAATTCCGACAGGTCACGCTATTTTGCACATTGGTTTAATGATGGCAGTTGCAAACGTACTTGGTTCTGTTGTTGGGGTACGTACCGCGCTTAAATACGGAAGTGGATTTGTTCGTATTATCTTTTTAATTTTGGTGAGTATTTTGATTTGCCGTTTGGGCTATCAAATGTTTGTTACGGGTTAAATAAGATTGAAAGTATGAGCTGTCCATAAAATGCAGTTCATACTTTTATGTATCATTTAAAGCTAGAAATATAAAAATCATTACAGAAGTTTACTAGAAAGAAAACTGTGTAAAAAATAGTCTCATTTTAAGCTACTTAAACATTATAAATTTCAACGTATGATAAACCTTGAAATAAAAAAGATTTTTTAGCTAAAAATGAGGAAGAGAATGAATATTTTCGAAGCATTAAGAGAAAGCCATGAAAATCAACGTAGCCTTTCTGAACAACTTATTCAGACACATGGTTTAACCGAAGAAAGAAAAGAATTATTTGATGCATTAAAAAATGAATTGTATGCCCACTCTGTTGCCGAAGACCGTTATTTATATATTCCTTTAATGTTTGATGATGTTGGTTTAGATATTACAAGACATGCTTTATCTGAGCATCATGAAATGGATGAGTTGGTCGAGCAGCTCGAAAAAACCGATATGAGTAGTCCAAGCTGGTTAGCAATCGCCAAACAGTTAAGTGAAACAGTCCATCACCATTTAAAAGAAGAAGAGCATAAATTTTTCCAACAAGCAGGAAAAATTCTTAAAGATAGTGAAAAAGAAACGCTGGGTAATAAATATTTAAAGGAATATAAAAAGTATAAAAAGCAGCAATAGTATTTAACTATGCTACTTTTTTAGTACTTCTTAAAGTCACCCCAATTGATGCCAACATTACACAAGCTAAAGCCACCCATTGCAGCATGCTGATTTCTTCGTGAAGTAATAAGAAACCCGTTAATGCTGCCAATGCTGGTGCTAAACTCGTTAGGGTGCCGTAAGTTAATTTAGTGAGTTGTTTGAGTGCCATTAAATCAAGTGCATATGGAATAGCGGTCGCTAAGACAGCAATAAGTAAAGCTTTACCCCAATACTGCGTTTCAAGTAATGCAGGAGCATTATGCCAGATGCCTATTGGTAGTAAGGTTAGGGCAGATAATCCAATCCCAATGGTTAAAGCATGCATTCCTATATTTTGGGTCACAACTTTCTGACCAAAATAAATATAGAAGGCCCAGCAAAATCCAGCACCTAGCGCGCAGGCGGCACCGATATAGGAAAAGTGGTGTTGTGTTGGGTCTTGCCAAGGAACCATGAGAGCAATACCTAACATCGCAAATGCCACCCAAATGTAGTCACTCTTTTGTTTAATCGAAAGTAGAGCTAGACCTAATGGACCAATAAACTCTAAGCCCACGGCAATCCCTTGAGGTAACTTTCCAAGCGACGTATAAAATAAAATATTCATGAGACCCAAAGATGCAGAGTACATCAATAAATCACGCCATTTTAAATAGGGTAAGCGCGACCAGATTTTCCATGAACGGAACATGATAGCAACAATAACCGTTGCAAAGCTCAACCTTAAAACTGTAACGGTCAGAGGATCTAATATGGAAATGAGCTGCTTAGCAAATGAAGCACTGATTTGATATGAGACCATCGACAGAATCATATAGAGCACAGCAATAATGGGAAGATTCTGCATGGAAATACCCTAGGGCCTCATCTAATAGGATTTAAAACTAATAATGGTTAATTATAGCGAATGCTATGTTTTAACTCGCAGATTTAGTCGATTTAACTTACTGTTTTTTCACGTTCCAGTCGTGCTTTTTGAGTAGTTATGGTACAACCGACGGAAGCTACAATAATTGTTGCAAGTGCTAACCATTGGTTCCATAACAAATATTCACCTAAAAAGATAAAGCCAGAGAGTGCAGCAACTGCGGGCTCTAGGCTCATCAATGTTCCGAAACTTAAGGGCGTTAAATTACGTAGAGCTAACATTTCTAAAGAAAAGGGTAATGCGCTGGCTAAAATTGCTAAACCAATAAAATAAAAAAGATAGGGAAGCTCTATAACTTGCCCTATTGAGCCTGAGAAAAAAGTAATGGGTAATAAGATGCATGCACCCACACTCATTCCTAAACACACAGTGTGATTGCCTGAAATACCTGAAGGTTTTTGACCAGCAATAATATAAAGTGCCCAACACGCGCCTGCGCTAACTGCAAATAATACTCCGATCCAATCTAGGCTATGTGCTTGAGTGAAAGGGAAAAGTAAAATTAAGCCAATAATTGCGAAACTTACCCAGACAAAATCATATTTTTGGCGTGCGTGATATAAGGCCACACTTAAGGGACCAATAAATTCAAAAGCAACGGCAATACCAATCGGTAATCGTTCAATCGACAGGTAAAAAAGAGCATTCATTCCTGCAAGAGCAAAGCCATAAGCTAAAATAGCTTTCCAGCGGACCTGACTAAAATTAATTCGCCAAATTCTAAAAATAAAGGCAAGAATAATTGCACCTAAGCATAAGCGCATTGCAGAAACGGTAAGGACAGGAAAGCTCTGGAACAGAAATTTAGCTAAAGATGCGCTGCTTTGTACGCTCAGCATAGCGAGAATAAGAAAACCCAACGCATGTAGCTGAGATTTCTGGTTCGAACTGGACATTTTATTATTTGATCGATTGGTATACTTTTCACATGATAATGTAAATGCCCATAAAAAAGCCACAGACAATGCTGTGGCTTTTAAATTTACAGTTCGTATTAGAACAATACGCGCACGCGAATTGTACCTTCAACTTCATGCAACATATCTAAAGCTTCGTGAGAAGCAGAAGCGTCAACGTCCATTACGAGGTAACCGATGTCACCTTTAGTCATGAGTGTTTGACCAGAAATGTTGATGCCTTGTTCAGCAAACAAATTGTTGATTTTAGACAATACGCCCGGTACGTTTTTGTGGATGTGCAATAAACGGTGTTGACCAGCAGTCAATGGTAATGCGATTTCTGGGAAGTTCACCGCAGAAAGCGTCATACCCTTGTCAGAGTAAGCAACAAATTTCTCTGCAACTTCTAAACCGATGTTTGCTTGCGCTTCCATGGTTGAACCACCAACGTGAGGAGTCAAAATCACATTGTCTAAGCCACGAAGTGGAGAAACAAACTCTTCGCCATTTGCTTTTGGTTCTTTAGGGAATACGTCAACCGCTGCACCAGCAATATGACCAGATTTGATTGCATCTGCTAAATCTTCAATCACTACACATGTACCACGTGCAGCATTTAGGAAGATTGCGCCTTCTTTCATTTTTGCAAATTGTGCTTTAGTGAAGAAGTTACGTGTAGATGGAACATCAGGCACATGTAATGTAACGACATCAGCAGTCGCTAAGAGTTCGTCTAACGAACCAACTTGGCGAGCATTACCCATTGGTAATTTAGTTACTGCATCGTAATAAATTACATGCATACCTAAGCTTTCAGCAAGAACAGAAAGCTGAGAACCGATAGAACCGTAACCTACAATACCTAAAGTTTTGCCACGAGTTTCGAAAGAACCGACAGCAGACTTATCCCAACCACCACGATGACAAGCCGCCGATTTTTCAGGAACACGGCGAAGAAGAAGAATCGTTTGAGCAAGTACAAGTTCTGCAACCGAACGCGTATTTGAATACGGTGCGTTAAATACAGGAATACCACGTGCCATTGCTGCTTTAAGATCAACTTGGTTTGTTCCGATACAGAAACAGCCCACTGCGATCAATTTGTTTGCAGCTTCGAAAATTTCTTCAGTCAATTGGGTACGCGAACGAATACCAATAAAGTGAGCATCTTTAACAGCTTCTTTTAGCGCTTCGCCTTCAAGAGCAGTTTTACGATAGTCAATATTGGTGTAACCCGCAGCGTTTAGAGTATCGACTGCGTTTTGGTGAACGCCTTCTAACAAAAGGAAACGGATTTTATCTTTAGGTAGTGAAAGATGTTGGCTCATTACGGCTCCGCTACAAAGGCCAAATTTGGTGGCGCTATCATAACATAATGGTCGGTACTATAGATATTTCGTTTGCGCCATCGTCTTATGGCAATTTTATCTATATCTAATCACTTCTATTTATGGCTTGTGGGTAATTTAGAATATGTTTGGTATGGGATTTAAATGAGATTTTTCTCTGAAAGTCTTATAGAAAAGCATTTATTTACGTTAAACATGTTTTGTAGTGACAGTATCTCTATTCTGAACTTTATCGCTTGGGCTGTTGCATGTAGAATATAGGAGTTCCTTGAACATTATGGCTTTGCTCAGGTGAAAACCCTGAAAATATGAAGTCATAGTCCCACCATAGTTTACTTCTTGCTAGGTCTGCAAACGATGAATGCTCCAGTCGCTTTAACACCTGAGTTACTTACCCAATTAACAGCAATCGTCGGTGAAAACCGTATTAAAACCGATGCTGATAGTCTCGAAAACTGGGGTAAAGATCATACCAAGCATTTTAATCCGAACCCATCGGTCATCGTTTTTCCATCGACCACTGAACAAGTTCAGGCAGTTGTAAAGCTTGCGAACCAGTTTAATATTGCGATTACACCGTCAGGTGGTCGTACTGGTCTCTCTGCGGGCGCTGTAGCAACTAATGGTGAAATTGTCATTAGCATGGACAAAATGAACCAGATTCTTGAGTTCTTCCCAGCAGATCGTATGGTACGAGTACAAGCTGGTGTTGTGACTGAACAATTGCAAAATTATGCTGAAGAACAAGGGATGTATTATCCGGTTGACTTCGCATCAGCGGGTTCTAGCCAGATTGGCGGCAATATCGGTACCAATGCTGGCGGTATTAAAGTCATTAAATACGGCATGACACGTAATTGGGTGCTTGGTTTAACTGTTGTCACTGGTAAAGGTGATATTTTACGTTTAAACAAAGGCATGGTTAAAAATGCAACTGGTTATGCATTACAGCACTTATTTATTGGTGGTGAAGGTACATTAGGTTTAGTGACTGAAGCAGAAATTAAACTTGAGCGTCAACCGCAAAACTTACAAGTTTTAGTTTTAGGTGTTCCTGATTTTGATGCAGTAATGCCTGTACTACATGCTTTCCAAAAAGATATCGATTTAACTGCATTTGAGTTCTTTGGTGAGCTTGCAATGCAAAAAGTTTTAGATCATGGACATGTACAACGTCCATTTGAAACTCAATGTCCATTCTATGTATTACTTGAGTTTGAAGCACCATATGAGCCGATTCTCGATAAAGCAATGGAAATTTTCGAGCATTGTATGGAGCAGGGTTGGGTACTTGATGGTGTAATGAGCCAGAGCCTTGATCAAGTAGAAAGCTTGTGGCGTTTACGCGAAGATATTTCTGAATCAATCGCGCCGTTCACTCCATATAAAAATGATATTTCAGTATTAATTACTCACGTACCTGCATTTATTCGTGAGATTGATGCAATTGTTCAAGAGAACTATCCTGACTTTGAAATTTGCTGGTTCGGTCATATTGGTGACGGTAACTTGCACTTGAATATTTTAAAACCTGAAAACTTAACCAAAGATGAGTTCTTTGCGAAGTGTCAGGTTGTGAATAAATATGTGTTTGATACCGTGAAAAAATATGATGGTTCAATCTCTGCCGAGCATGGCGTAGGCATGACGAAAAAACCGTATTTGGAATATTCACGTTCGCCTGAAGAAATTGAATATATGAAAGCGTTGAAGAAAGTATTTGACCC